>NZ_RPSE01000689.1:0-1622 GCF_003949955.1 Streptomyces sp. WAC05292 | reverse complement strand
GCGGCACCGGCGGCGGGAGCGGCGGCACCGCGCGCGGCACCGCCCCGGGCGGCCCGTCCGCGGACCCGCGCCGGGACCGCATCCGCCCGGTCGTCTGCGTCGAGACCGTCGACGAGCACATCGACGAGGCCGACTGGCAGCGCCTCACCGCCGAACTGCGCACCCTCGCCTGCGCGCACGCACCGACCACCGGCCTCGACGAGTTCCTTCACCACCCCGGTTTCCCCGTCGACATCCGGCACAACGCCAAGATCGGCCGCGAGGAGCTCGCCCGCTGGGCCGAACGCCGCCTCACCCCTCCCACCCCCCTGACGCCCCGCCGGCGCGCCGCACGGATCGTCCCGCTCGCCGGGTGGGCGTACCTCGTCGGCGGAGCCGTATGGGCAGCAGCCGTCGGCGTGCCCGAAGCACGCCTGCCCCGCCTGCTGTGGTGGGCGGACGCCGTGCTCAGCACCGCCGGGCACGCCGTCCAGATCCCGCTGGCCCTGCCCCGGGCCCGCACAGCCGGCATCGGCCGCCCCGCCGCCGTCGGCCTGACCATGCTCTACGGGGCGACCTGGTGGCGGCAGCTGTGAAAATCCTGATCACCGGCGCCACCGGCTTCCTCGGCGGCCACCTCGCAGACGCCTGCCTGCGCTCCGGCCACGGCGTACGCGCCCTCGTCCGCCCCGGCAGCGACACCGACCGGCTGCGCGCCCTGCCCGGAGTCGAACTCGTCACCGGCGACCTCACCCGCCCCGACTCGCTCCGGCGCGCCGCCGACGGCTGCGAAGCCGTCCTGCACAGCGCCGCCCGCGCCGTCGACCACGGCACCCGCGCCCAGTTCACCGAAGCCAACGTCACCGGCACGCTCCGGCTGGTGGACGCCGCCCGCGCCGCCGGCGCACGCCGGTTCGTGTTCGTCTCCAGCCCGAGCGCCCTGATGCACCTGCGGGAGGGGGACCGGCTCGGCATCGACGAGACCACCCCCTACCCCACCCGCTGGTTCAACGACTACTGCGCGACCAAGGCCGTCGCCGAACAGCACGTCCTCGCCGCCGACACCGCCGGCTTCACCACCTGCGCCCTGCGGCCCCGCGGCATCTGGGGGCCGCGCGACCACGCCGGGTTCCTGCCCCGCCTCATGGGCGCCCTGCACGCGGGACGCCTCCCGGACCTGTCGGGCGGAAAGCGCGTCCTGGTCTCCCTCTGCCACGTCGACAACGCGGTCGACGCCTGCCTGCGCGCCGCCGTGTCCGCGCCGGCGGAACGCATCGGCGGGCGCGCGTACTTCGTCGCGGACGCGGAGACGACCGACCTCTGGCCGTTCCTCGCCGACGTCGCCGCCCGCCTCGGCTGCCCACCGCCCGCACCCCGCATCCCGCTGCCCGCGGGCCGGGCACTCGCCGCGGCCGTCGAGACGGCGTGGCGGCTGCGCCCGGACGCCGCGGCCCGGGCCCGGACGAGCCCGCCGCTGAGCCGGTACATGATGGCCCTGCTGACCCGTTCCACCACGTACGACACGACGGCTGCCCGCCGCGACCTCGGCTACAGCCCCGTCCGCACCCAGGAGGACGGCCTGCGCGACCTGATCCGCTGGGTCGCCTCGCAAGGCGGCGTCGCGTCCTGGACCGCCCCCCGCC
>NZ_RPSE01000688.1:0-1630 GCF_003949955.1 Streptomyces sp. WAC05292 | reverse complement strand
CGACGGGGTGGGTGGAGGGGCGCTGGTCGGCGTCGTATCCCCAGGGCTTGCGCTCCATGGCGAATTCGGTCCAGCTGCCGGTGAAGCGGGTGGCTTCGGTGAGCGTTTGGTAGCCCATGTACTCGGCGAAGGACTCGTTCAGCCAGATGTCGTCCCACCAGCGGAGGGTGACGAGGTCGCCGAACCACATGTGGGCCATTTCGTGGGCGATGGTGTTGGCGCGGCGCTGGCGCTCGGAGTCGGTGACGGCGGAGCGGAAGACGTATTCGTCGCGGAAGGTGACGAGGCCGGGGTTCTCCATGGCGCCCGCGTTGAATTCGGGGACGAAGGCCTGGTCGTAGGAGTCGAAGGGGTACGGCTCCGTGAACTTCTCGTGGTAGCGGTCGTAGCAGGCGGTGGTGATTCCGAGGATTTCGCCGGCGTCGGCGTCGAGGTGGGGGGCGAGGGATTTGCGGCAGTGGATGCCGAAGGGGAGTCCGGCGTGTTCGGTGCGGATGCTGTGCCAGGGGCCTGCGGCGACGGCGGCGAGGTAGGTGGAGATGCGGGGGGTGGGGGTGGAGGTCCAGACGGCTGCGCCGTCGGTGTCGCGGTGGCCGGTGCGGGTGGTGGTGCCGTTGGCGAGGACGGTCCAGTGCGCGGGGGCGGTGACGGTGAACTCGAAGACGGCCTTGAGGTCGGGCTGGTCGAAGGCGGGGAAGACGCGCTGCACGTCGTCGAGGAAGAGCTGGGTGTAGAGGTACGTCTCTCCGTCGGCGGGGTCGGTGAAGCGGTGCAGGCCTTCCCCGGTGCGGGAGTAGCGCATGCGGGTGTCGAGGCGGAGCTCGTGGGGGCCGGCCGCGAGGGCGGTGAGGGTGAGGCGGTTGTCGGTCAGGCCGGCCGGGTCGAGGGGGGTGCCGTCGAGTTCGGCGGAGCGCAGTTCGTCCGGTTTCAGTTCGACGAAGGTGTCGCCGGCCGCACGGGCGGTGAAGCGGATGAGGGTGGTGGTGTCGAAGGTGTCGCCGTCGCCGGTGAGGTCGAGGGTGACGGTGTAGTGGTGGACGTCGAGGAGGCGGGCGCGGGCCTCGGCTTCGCTGCGGGTGAGTGCGGGCATGGGCCCATGCTGCCTGACGGGCGGGCCCGGGCCGCCGCGTGCGGTGGCCGTGGGCCCCGTCGTCGGGAGAACGCCGGTCCCGGGGCCCCTTCGACGGCGACAAGGCCTAGTCCTCGCGGGCGGCGATCGTCTCGTGGTGGCGGATGACCTCGGCGATGATGAAGTTCAGGAGCTTCTCGGCGAAGGCCGGGTCGAGCTTGGCGTTCTCGGCGAGCTGGCGCAGGCGGGCGATCTGGCTGGCCTCGCGGGCGGGGTCGGCGGGCGGCAGGTGGTGGCGGGCCTTGAGGTGGCCGACCTGCTGGGTGCACTTGAAGCGTTCGGCGAGCATGTGGACGACGGCGGCGTCGATGTTGTCGATGCTGTCGCGGAGGCGGGCCAGCTCGGCGGTGACGTTCTCGTCGGGCGCCTCGGCGGGGCTGTTGTTCATGGTTCCCGAGAATACGTGGCGGGTGCAGGCGGGTCTCGGGGCAGCCGCTGGATGAGACGGCCCGGGGCGGTGTGCGGGACCCGGGCCGGGGCCGGGCGGAAAGGTGCCCCGCC
>NZ_RPSE01000687.1:0-1651 GCF_003949955.1 Streptomyces sp. WAC05292 | reverse complement strand
CCAGCATGGCCCGGTTGAACGACGTGTTCCCCGACAGGCCGCGGTACTCCTTGGACGCGGAGCGCTCCGCGTCCAAGGAGTACCGCGGCCTGTCGGGGAACACGTCGTTCAACCGGGCCATGCTGGAGATGGTCCTGGGCGAGGGCGGCGGGGCGGCCGACCGGGCGGTCGCCGTGCAGACCGTCGCCGGCAGCGGCGCGCTGCGCCTGCTGGCCGACCTCGGGTGCCGGACCCGTCCCGGCGCGACCGTGTGGATCAGCGACCCGGCGTACGTCAACCACCGCCCGATACTCGAGGCCGCCGGGCTGGCGGTCCGCACCTACCGCTGGGTCGACGCGGAGGGCCGCTCCGACACGGCGGGGCTGCTGCAGGACCTGGCGCAGGCGCAGCGGGACGACGTGGTGCTGCTCCAGGGCTGCTGCCACAACCCGACCGGTGTGGACCCCTCCGCGCAGGCGTGGGAGGAGCTGGCCGGGCTGGCGGCCCGGAACGGCTGGGTCCCGTTCGTCGACCTCGCCTACCACGGCCTCGGCGACGGCCTGGAGGCCGACCTGGCCGCGACGCGGCTGCTCGCCGAGCGGGTGCCGGAGATGCTCGTCGCGGTGAGCTGCTCCAAGAACTTCGGGCTCTACAGCGACCGCACCGGCTGCGCGATCGTCCTCGGCGCCTCCCGCGTGTCCCTGCGGCACGTGGAGACGGCCCTGCAGAACGCGGCCCGCACCCTGTACTCGATGCCGCCGGAGCACGGCGCGGCGGTGGTCGCGGCGGTCCTGGAGGACGACGGACTGCGGGCGCTGTGGCGGGCCGAGCTCGACGGCATGCGGGGCCGCATCGAAGCCAACCGGCGCGGCCTGGCCGAGCGGCTGGCGGCCCTCGGCAGGCCGGCCGAGGCGGCGGTGCTCGCCCGGCAGAAGGGCATGTTCTCGATGCTGCCGCTCACCGCGCCGCAGATGCTGCGGCTGCGCAGCCGGTACGCGGTCTACGGCACGACGGCCGGCCGCATCAACATCGCGGGGCTGCCCGCCGACCGCGTCGCCTGCGTCGCCCGCGGTGTCGCGGGCGTGCTCGGCGAGGACGGCGCGTGAGGGCGGCCGCTCACCACCAGTAGGCGGGATAGCGGGGGGCGCCGGGCCGCAGCCGCGAGACGGCGTACCCCGTGAGGACCAGCAGGAGTGCCGCGCCGAGCAGCAGCGGCAGGAAGCGCGCGGGCGCCGGGGCCTGGAGGACGACGATGACCGCGCTGGCGCAGCCCGGGGCGTGCGGGGTGCGGGCGGCGGTGTTCGCGGCGAGGGCCAGGCCGCCGGCGACGGCCGCGGCCCAGGCACTGCCCCCCGCGGCGGCGAGTACCGCGTAGCCGGCGAGCGCGCCCAGCAGGTGGCCGCCGACGACGCTGCGCGGCTGGGCGAGCGGCAGGCCGGGCGCGCTGTGCACGAGGGCGGCGCTGGCGGCGAGGGACGGTATCAGGACCGGCTCGTGGACCAGCGCGCCGATGCCCACCAGGGCGAGCAGGACGGCGGTGGCGCCGCTGACGCTGTGGGCGGCCGCGGCCGGGGTGGGGCGCGCGGGCGCGCGCAGGCGGGACGGGCTGTGCTCGGACGTGCGCGGGCGGGGCGTCCTGCGCACGGGGGCGTGCAGGGGCGGCGTACTCAAT
>NZ_RPSE01000686.1:0-1666 GCF_003949955.1 Streptomyces sp. WAC05292 | reverse complement strand
GCGCGGGCACGAAACCCGGCGCGGGCGCCCGGCGCAGGCGCGGAGCCCGGCGCGGGCGCGGAACCCGGCGCGGGCACGGAGCCCGGCACGGGCGCTCGGCGCAGGCACGGAACCCGGCGCGGGCACGGAACCCGGCGCGGGCACGAGCTCGGCGCGGGCACGAAACCCGGCGCGGGCGCCCGGCGCAGGCGCGGAGCCCGGCGCAGGCGCGGAACCCGGCGCGGGCGCGGAACGCGACGCGGGCGCTCGGCGCAGGCACGGAACCCGGCGCGGGCACGAAATCCGGCGCGGGCACGGAGCCCGGCGCGGGCGGCCGGCGCGGGGCCGGTCACCTGTCGCGCAGCATGTACGGCTGGTTGCCGATGATCTCGCCGTCGTAGCTGCCGATCAGTGCGTTCACCCGGTCCCGGTGGTGGGCCAGTTCGCCGCGCAGGCTGTCCGAGTACGCCTGCGGGGCGTGGGAGAGCGGGTAGTCGTAGGACTCGTCGAGCCAGGAGAGCTCCACCCAGCTGTCGGGGACGTCGTGGGGCGAGGCGGGTCCGCGGCCGTCCAGCGTGGGGATGACGTCGTGCTTGTTGACCAGGCTGACGACGCGGGTGGTGTGGTCGGCGGGCCGCTTGTTGTCGATCGGCGAGCCGAGGGTGACGACGTGGGTGATCCGGTACTCGGAGGCGACGTCGAGGTCGGCGGCGAGGTTCATCGCGGTCAGGCCGCCGAGGCTGTGGCCGACCATCATCAGCTCCGACCCGGCGGGCACCCCGGCCCGCTTCAGGAGCTTCTTCGCCGCCCGCGTGTAGGTGGTGTCGGTGCGCAGGCAGCCGTCGAAGGCGCCGACCAGGTCCTGCGGGGTGCTGTTGCTGACCAGTCCGAAGCTGGTGCCGGGGAGCAGCAGGACGTGGCGTACGGCTCCGTCGGTGCAGGCGATGCGGCGAAGGAGGACCAGGCCGTGGTTGCCGAGGGCGCCGATGTCGTTGATGTAGCTGACGATGTCGTTGCGGGAGGTCCCGAGGACCTTGGCGAGGATCGGGTCGGGTTCGGCGCGCTCGGCGCGGCCCGGGCCGGGGTTGAGGTGCTTGATCAGGGAGCAGGGCAGGCCGAAGAGGGGGTCGGTGGTGGGGACGCCGCCCGCGAGGGTCACCCAGGAGAAGCTGTCGTTGACGGGGTTCTCGTCCAGCAGGCCGAGCAGGGCCAGCAACTCCATGATCACGGGGCTGACGGTGGTCAGGGCGCGGGTGACGCCGAGCCTCTCGACGAGGGCGTGGAGGGCGCGTGCGGCCTCCAGCCGGTCTCCCGCGACGAGCGCGTCGGTGAGGCGCCGGGCGTGGGGGGAGTCGAGGTTGGGGTGGGCGGCGGTGGCGGCCTCGATGCGCAGGGCGAAGGCGTCGACGGCCATGGCGACGGAGGCGGGCCGGCGGCGGGTCAGGTTGCCCGCGATGCGCGCGAGTTCGCCGACGGTGCCGCCGTTGGCGGCGAAGCCGAGTCCGGCCCGGCTGGTCAGGGCGCGGAGGCAGGACAGGGTCGCGCCGGCGGCCCAGGCGGGGCGGCGCAGGGCCTGGAGGGCGAAGCCGCCGCCGGTCAGGGCTCCGGTGAGGTGGGCGCCGGCCTGGCGGGCGGCGAGGGCGGCGTCGGCGAGCAGGACGGAGGCGGCGATGAGGAGGTCTCCGTC
>NZ_RPSE01000685.1:0-1686 GCF_003949955.1 Streptomyces sp. WAC05292 | reverse complement strand
GCCCCTCTCCCCCGCCGACCGGGGCCCCGCCACGGGGCGGGCCCGTTCCCGGTGCCGCCAATTCCGTTGCCGGAATCGCCCGTTCGGGGCTGCTGCCGGTCGCCTGTGCGGAGGACCGGTGCGGAGGGGACGAGGCGGAGGGCCGGAGATCAGCCGCTGCGGCCGGAGAAGGTGCCCAGGCGCGAGCAGACCGCGGCGCGGGCGGTCGCGGGGCGCTCGTCCAGGATCTGCCGGGCCCGGTAGACGCCGAGGCTCGTCCCGTACCAGGGGAGGCGGCCCTGCTCCGCGAGCTCCTCTGCGATACCGCGCAGGGCGCAGGAGCGGTGGGGTTCCGGCAACCGGTCCAGCGCGGGCACGGCGTCCGCCGACAGCGACTGGAAGTACGCGAGGTCGATCTTGCCGGTGGCCCGGAAGCGGTCCGCGTTCTTCTCCGCGATCATCGCGTCCGGCGACAGCAGCCCGAAGGCGAGGGCGGCCGCCACGGCGCTGCCGGCGACCGCACGGGGCAGCAGGCGGGCGCCGAACAGTCCCGCCGTCATGATCAGGACGATGACGGAGCCCAGCCAGAGCTCCATCGCGGCCACCGACACCCGCAGCCGGGTCAGCCCGTACGCGTCCACGTAGAGGTCCATGCGGCGCAGCGCCGAGGCGACGACGACCAGGGTCAGCGCGCACAGCGTGCCGAGAACGGCGCGGACGAGCCGCCGGTCGGCGGGGCCGCCGCGCGGAGCCCAGCGCAGGGCGAGCGCGATCACGGCCAGGGTGAGCAGGGTCGCCCAGAGCAGCTGCCAGAAGCCCTGGCGGGCGTATTCGGCGTACGTCAGCCCGGTGCTGGCCAGCACCCTGTCGTAGCCGCCGAACAGGACGGCGAGCTGGACGGCGTTGAAGCCGGCGAAGAGCACCGCGAGGACGACGAGGGGCAGCGCCCACTCGACGCGGGAGCGCGGCTTTCCGGCGGTGGTGCGGATGCGGTCCCAGCGGAACGGCGCGGCGGCGGTCCGGGCCGCGGCCAGGGCGAGGACGGCGGCGAGGAGGAACAGGACGAGGCGCAGCGGGCCGTCGCCGATCGTGACGTCGGGGACGAGGCCGCCGAGCAGGTCCGCGAAGGCGGCGTCGGCGGAGGCGAAGAGGGCGCCGAAGAGCAGGAGAAGCCCGGCGGCCACGCCGGCCGCCTTCAGGACGGGCAGCCAGCGGTCGCGGTCGACGCCGGTGCTCCGGGAGCGGAGGGCGGCCCACGCCCAGCGGACGCCGTTGACGGCTCCGTCGGTGAGGCCGACGGGGCTGAGCAGCACCCCGGCCCAGGTGCGGCTGCCGTGCAGGGCGAGGGCGCCGGCGAGGACGGCGGCGAGGAGGGCCACGGTGGCCGGCCAGGCGGCGTCGCGCAGCACGGGCACGACGAGCAGGGCGGTGCAGCCGAGGGCCCAGAGCAGGGTCCACGGGCGGGCGGCGCGGCCGGCGGTGCGCGCGGCGGCGTACGCGGCGGCGACGGCGGGCAGCGCGGCGAGCAGCAGGCCGGGACCGATGCCGTCGCCGAGGAACAGGGCCGCGGCGAGGCCGGCCGCGGCGGCGCAGACGAGGACGGCGGTGGACGGGGGCGCGGGCGCGGCGGGCCGGGCGGCCTCCGACCAGTCGAGCGGCGCCACCGACCACGGCCCGGACCGGGCGCGCTCCCGGCGCAGCTGGTAC
>NZ_RPSE01000684.1:0-1747 GCF_003949955.1 Streptomyces sp. WAC05292 | reverse complement strand
GCACCCCGCTGGGTGGTGCACGGCGACTCGATCACCGAGGGCTGGTGGTCGACCCGGCCCGCCCACGGCTGGCCCGCCGTCGCCGGACGGGTCCTCGGCTGGGACACCGTGAACCTCGGCTACGCAGGCGCCGGGCGCGGCGAACTCGCCACCGCCGAACAGCTCGCCCGCCTCCCCGCCGACGTCCTCACCCTCGCCTTCGGCACCAACTGCTGGGCCTGCGTGCCCCATTCACCGCCCCTGCTGTACGAGACCACCCGCGCCTTCCTGGACCTCGTCCGCCAAGGCCACCCCCGCACCCCCCTGCTGCTGCTCTCCCCGGTGCTCAGGCCGGACGCCGAGGACACCCCCAACCGGCTCGGCGCCACCCTCGGCGACCTGCGCGCCGCCATGGAGCGGGCCGTACGCGACCGCATCGCCGCCGGGGACGCGCACCTCGCCCTGCTCCCCGGCCGCGACCTGCTGCAACCGGGGCACCTGGCCGACGGACTGCACCCCGACGACGAAGGACACCGGGTTCTCGGCCTTGCTGTGGCCACGTCCCTGCGGCGCGCCGGGTTCGACGCGCGCTGAGTGAAACACCCCACACCGAAGCCGTTGAACAGACCGCGCCCCGCACGGCGTGTCCTTCGCACAACTGCCGGCGCACCGCACACCGCGGAGGCGCCGGGGACGGACACACCGAACGGGAGAGACCACCATGGGCATCAAGCGCGGGAGCACCCTGGCCGCCGTCGCCGCCGTCGTCGCACTGACCGCCACGGCCTGCGGCGGGGGCGCCGGCGGCGACGCCGGCTCCGCGAAGCCGGCCGGGGCCGCCGCCCAGGCGGCCGGTGCCGGGGCCGACTCCGGCTACGGGTCCGACTACGGCTCCGGCGCGGGAGCGGGCTCCGGCTACGGTTCGGCGGGCGACGCCGGCGCCGGGAGCGGGCCCGCGGGGCAGCTTGCGGTCGCCGAGACCGACAAGGCCGGTCCCGTCATCACCGACTCGGCCGGGCTCACCCTCTACCGCTTCGACAAGGACACCGCCGAACCCCCGAAGTCGAACTGCGACGGCGACTGCGCAAAGGCCTGGCCGCCCGTGCCCGCCGGCGCCGGTGCCGCGTCCGGCATCGACCCCAAGCTGCTCGGCGAGGTCGCCCGCAGCGACGGCACGAAACAGCTGACCGTGGCCGGCTGGCCCGCGTACCGCTACGCCAAGGACACCAAGGCGGGCGACGTGAACGGGCAGGGCGTCGGCGGCACCTGGTTCGCCCTCGCGCCCGACGGCAAGAAGGCGGCGAAGCCGGCTGCGGGCGGCAGCGGCGGCGCGCCCGCCCCCGCGGCCCCGGAGCCGAAGCCGGAGGGCGCGCAGCCCGCCCAGGCCGGTCTCTCCGTCGCGACGAACCCCAAGCTCGGCGAGCACGTCGTCGACGGCAACGGGATGACCGTCTACCGCTTCAAGCCGGACAGCGCCTGGCCGATGGTCTCCAAGTGCACGGGTGACTGCCTGGCCAAGTGGCCCGTCGTCGCGCCGGTGGACAAGGCGAACGTGAAGGGCATCACGCTGAAGAACTTCTCGGTGCTGGACCGCCCCGACGGCAGGAAGCAGCAGTCCATCGACTGCTGGCCCGTGTACACCTTCGCGGGCGACAAGAGGCCCGGTGACGCCAACGGCCAGGGCGTCGGCGGCCAGTGGTACGCCGTCTCCCCCGAGGGCAAGCTGATCACCGCCTCGTAACCGCCGGCCGGACGGCCTCCCCACTCC
>NZ_RPSE01000683.1:0-1757 GCF_003949955.1 Streptomyces sp. WAC05292 | reverse complement strand
GGGTCGGGCCGGGCGCTCAGGCGGCGGCGGGCGGCGTATCCGGCGAGGCCGACGGCCAGCAGGAGCGTTCCGCCGTTGAAGAGGGGGGTCGCCCAGAACTGGGCGCCGAGCTGGCCGATCCCGGCGAGGCCGACGGCGAGGAGGGCCACGGCGACGAGCGTGCCGAGGGCGTTGGCGCGGCCGGGCCGGATCGTGGTGGAGCCGAGCAGGGCGCCGACGAAGGCGGGCAGCAGGTAGTCGAGGCCGACGCTCGGGTTGCCGGTCTGCTGCTGGGCGGCGAGGAGGGCGCCGGCGATGCCGACGACCAGTCCGGATCCGGTGAAGGCGTGGACGGAGTGGCGGCGGACGGGGATGCCGATGGCCTCGGCGGCGCGGGGGTTGGAGCCGATGACGTACAGGTACCGGCCGAGCGGCAGCCGTTCGAGGAGCACCCACAGGGCGGCGGCCGTGGCGAGGACGTAGTAGGCCGGGACCGGCAGGCCGAGGAACCGTGCGTCGTAGAGGTTGGTGAAGGCGGGCGGGAGGCCCTGGGGGCCGGGGACGATCCGGCTGCCGTCGGTGACCATGCCCGTGAGGGCGTACATGCAGCTGCCGGTGCCGAGGGTGGCGATGAAGGAGTTGATGCGGCCGTATTCGACGACGGCGCCGTTGAGGGCGCCGACCAGCGCTCCGCCCGCGACGACGGCGAGGCAGGCGGCCTGCCAGGGCCAGCCGGCGGTGACGATGAGGTGCATGACGAGGACGTGTGCGAGGCCCAGGCCGTAGCCGATGGAGAGGTCGAACCGGCCGGCGGCGATGGTCAGCGTCGCGCCGAGCGCGAGGAGGGCGGGGATGGACTGGTTGGAGAGGATGGAGGAGACGTTGTCCCGGGTGGGGAAGGTCTCGGGCAGGGCGGCGGAGAAGAGCAGGAACAGGACGACGGTGAGGACGGGCAGGCCGTAGCTGCCGAGGAGGTGCCCGGCGCGGTGGCTGCGCGGGTGGCGGCGGGCGGGGGCGGCGGTCACCGGCCGGTCGGGCTTCCGGTGATGGCGGGCATGGCGGAGGCGGTGCGGGTGAGTTCGGCGGCGGTGAGGGAGGCGCCGGAGAGTTCGGCGGCGACCGTCCCGCGGACGAAGACCAGGGCGCGCCGGCAGAGGTCGGCGACCTCCTCGAAGTCGCTGGAGACGAGGAGCACGGCGAGGCCCGCGCCGAGGGCGTCGTCGAGAAGCCGGTGGACGGCGGCCTTGGCGCCGACGTCGACGCTCGCGGTGGGCTCCTCCAGGACCAGCAGGCGCTGCCGTCCGTGGAGCCAGCGGCCGACGACGACCTTCTGCTGGTTGCCGCCGGACAGGGTGGCGATGGGCACCTCCGCGTCGGGCGGGCGCACGGCGAACCGGCGGATCAGGGCGGCGGCTTCGGCGCGTTCGCGGCGGCCGCCGGTCCAGTGCCAGGCGGGGACGCCGTTGGCGCGCGGGTTGGCGAGGAGGTTCTCACGGACGGTCAGGTCATTGGCGCAGCCCTCCTCCTGGCGGTTGCCCGCGACGAATCCGACTCCGGCGGCGACGGCTTCGGCGACGGAGCGGGGGCGGTGGGGGCGGCCGGCGAGCAGGGCCCGGCCGCCGAGGAGCGGGAGGGCTCCGGCGAGGGCCCGGCCGAGGTGCATGTGCCCGGCGCCGGTGAGGCCGACGAGCCCGAGGACCTCACCGGCGTGCAGTTCGAGGCTGACGGGGCCGGTGCGTTCGGTGGTGACGTCCTCCAGGGCCAGGACGGTCGGAGGT
>NZ_RPSE01000682.1:0-1761 GCF_003949955.1 Streptomyces sp. WAC05292 | reverse complement strand
GTACCGGAACGCGGCCTCCACCGCGTTCTGCTCCGGCAGCACCCGCGGCAGCAGGCTCTGCTGCAGCGTCACCGCCGTCGCATGCTCCCGCGTGTACCGGCGGGCGTTGTCGATCGACACCGCCGCCCGCGCCCCCAGCTCCTCCGCGAACGACAGGTCCTCCTCGTCGAACGCCTCCGGCGTGTCCGCCCGCCAGAAGTTCGCCATCCCCAACACCACACCGCGCGCCTGCAACGGCACCGAGATCAACGAATGAAGCCCGTAGTCCAACGCCTCCCGCGTCCCCGACTCGTCCTGCGCCCGCCACCCCATCGCCGCGTGCAGATCCGCCGCCAGCACCGCCCGGCCCGCATCCAGCGCCGCCGCCATCGGCGCCGTCGGCACCTCGAACCGGATCATGTCCCCGACCGGCTGCAGCGGCTGGTCGCCGCGCACCCCGCTCATCGCCGTCCGCCGCATCTGCGTGTGCACCCCCGACGCGAGCGCCGGATCCTCCCCGCGCAGCACCGGCTCCAGCAGCTCCACCGTCACGAAGTCCGCGAACCGCGGGACGGCCACCTCCGTCAACTCCTCCGCCGTCCGCGCCACGTCCAGCGTCGTCCCGATCCGCACCCCCGCCTCGTACAGCATCTGCAGCCGCTCCCGGGCCACCTCCGCACGCCCCGACAGCGCCGCCAGCTCCGTCGAGTCCCGCAGCGTCATCACACTGCCCGACGGATGACCCCGGTACGGCTTCGTCGGCCGCACGTTCACCGCCAGCAGCCGGTCCCCCGCCAGATGCACCTCGTCCGTCGCGACCCGCCCCGACAGCAGCAGCGCCGCCGTCCCCGGATCCAGCCCCAGCTCGGAGACGTGCCGCTGCTCCGCGTCCGCCGGGAGGTCCAGCAGCCGCCGCGCCTCGTCGTTGGCCAACAGCAGCCGGTGGTCCGCACTGATGATCAGGACACCCTCGCGGACCGCGTGCAGCACCGCCTCGTGGTGCTCGTTCATCCGCGCCATCTCCGCCGCCCCCAGCCCCCGCGTCTGGCGCCGCAACCGCCGGCTGACCAGCGCCGCACCGCCCGTACCGAGCAGCAGAGCCCCCGCCGCCGCGCCCAGCAGCAGCGGCAGCTGGCCCTCCACGGTCTCGGAGACGTTGCCGACCTCTATTCCGGTGGACACCAGCCCGACGACCTGCCCGTCCGCGTCCCGTACGGGCACCACGGCACGCACCGCGTCGCTCGGCTCCCCGCGGAACACCTCGGTGAACCCCTCGCCGCCGGTGGCGCGCGACAGGTCCCCGGAGGCCCGCTCGCCGATCAGCTCCGGCCGCGAGTCGGTATAGCGGACGCCGTCGGTGGTCATCACCGCGACGAAGTCCACCCCGGACGCCTTCCGCGCGGCCTCCGCGAGCGGCTGCAGCACGGCCGTCGGATCCGGCGCCTCCAGGGCGGCAGGAAGCCCGGGCGCCTGCGCGAAGGACGCGGCGGCGGCCAGGGAGCGGTTGCGGGCATCGCGCTCACTGTCGTAGCGGGCCTGGAGCAGAAGGGCGAGCGCGGCGGCGGCGATCAGCAGCAGCACGATCACCGCCTGCAGCGCGAAGACCTGGCCGGCGACACTGTGCGCCCCCCGGGCGAAGCGCGCGGCCAGCCCCGGGCTCTGCCCGGTCGGCTGCCGGGGCGGCGATCCCCTGGGTCGACCAAATCGTCCCGCCATGAGCCATTTCTAACACCGACACGCGGATCCGCGCGTGGCCAAGGCGGGGCGGGGGCACGTGCCGGG
>NZ_RPSE01000681.1:0-1769 GCF_003949955.1 Streptomyces sp. WAC05292 | reverse complement strand
GTCCAGGCCGTGGGCCCAGGTCTCCATCAGGCGGGCGCCCCCCATCACCGCGGCCGCCCTCGACCCCCGCCGGCGCCCCCCCCGCCCCCCCGGCCCCGCCGCCCCCGCCCCGGTGCTCGTCGGCCGCGAAGAGGAGCGCGAACGCCTCGTACGCCTCCTCGGCCGAGGCCGCTCCGTCCGGCTGACCGGACCGGCCGGATCCGGCCGCACCGCCCTGCTCGACGCGGTCGCCGCGGACTGTGCCGGACTCGCGCCCGACGGCGTCGTACGCCTCTGCGGATACGGCCACCAGCAGCCCGGCGAACTCCTGTACGCGCTCCACGACGCCGTCTACCAGGCCCCGGCCGAGCGCCCCGGGCGCACCGAACTCCTCGCCCGCGTCCGCGACATCGGCGCCATCGTCCTCCTCGACGACCTGGAGATGGGCGGCGCCGCCCTCGACGAGCTGCTCGCCGCCACCCCCGAGTGCGCCTACCTGCTGGCCGCCACCCCCGACACCCGCGCCCCCTCCGACGACTCCCACCTGGAGGAGGTCTTCCTCACCGGCCTCGGCCGGACCGAATGCCTCCACCTCCTCGAAGCACGGACCGGCCGCCCCCTCACCGACGCGGAAGCCGCCTGGGCCGAGGACCTGCGCTTCGCCTCCGAAGGGCTGGTGCTGCGCTTCGTGCAGGCCGCCGCCCTGCTGCGGCGCCGCGACGAGCTCAACCGGGCCGCCGCCGCCGACGACGACGAGGAGCCCGGCGTCTTCGAGGGGCGGCCCCGGCCCGCCGGCGCCGTCCCGCTGCCGACGCTCGCCGAGGCCGCGGCCCCGGCCGAGCTGCTCGCCTCGCGGGCCAGCGAGTCGGCGCGCGCCGCACTGCGGATCGCCTGCGCGCTCGGCGGCGAACTGCCGCACCACGCCCACCTGCCCGCCCTCGTCGGCGACACCCACGCCGACTCCGCGGTCGCCGAACTCCTGGCCGCCGGCCTGGTCACGCCGGTCGGCCCGCGCCACCGGCTGGCCGCCGGCGTGGCCCGGCAGCTGGAGGAGGCCGGCTTCGGCGAGACCGCCGCGGAGGAGGCCCGTACCGCCGCCCGGCACTACGCCTGGTGGACCGGGCACTCCTCGGTGACCCCCGAGCGGGTCGCAGCCGAGGCCGACGCGGTCCTCGCGGCGCTCGCCGGCGCGGACGTCGTCGCCGGGGTGCTGCTCGCCCGCAGCGCGGCTCCGGCGTTCGCCGCGTCCCGGCACTGGGAGGCGTGGGAGCGGGTGCTGCGCGCCGGAGCCGAGGCCGCGCGGAAGGCCGGCGAGGTCGCCGAGCAGGCGTACTTCCACCACGAACTCGGGGTACTCGCCCTGTGCGAGGGCCGCGTGGACCGCGCGCGGGCCGAACTGGAGGCGTCGATCGGCCTCAAGGGCGCCCTCGCGGACAAGCGGGGCACCGTCGCCGGGCGCAGGGCCCTCGCCCTCGTCACGGACCGGGAGGCCGCCGTCCAGGCCTCGCCGCCGCTGCGGCTGGAGGCGCCGGCCGCGCCCCCGGCCGGCGCGGCGGCCGCGCTCCCCGCCGGTTCCGGGGGAGCCGCGGGATCCCGCATACCCGGCGGCTCCGCGCGCCCGGACGCGGCCTCCGCCGCCGCGGCCTCGGTACCCGCTGCCGCCTCCGCCGCCCCCGCCGCGAAGCCCCGGCCCGCCGCCGAGGCCCCCGCCTCGGAGGCCCCGACGGCCGCGCTCCCCGCATCGGAGGCGGTCACGGCCGCGCTGCCCGCCACCGGGGCCGCCACCACGG
>NZ_RPSE01000680.1:0-1769 GCF_003949955.1 Streptomyces sp. WAC05292 | reverse complement strand
TCCGGCCGGGGCGCGTACCGGGGCGGCGAACGCAGCCGGAGCGGCGCCGCGTACCGGGGCGGCCCCCCGGGCCGGAGGCGGATCGACCGACACGGACCGGGCCGCGGCGGATGCCGGGAGCGTGGCCGCGGCCGGAGCCGCGGACGCGGCAGCCGCGCCGAGTGCCTCCGCAGACACCGCGGCCGGAACCCCCGCGAGGACCGCGGCGGGTGCCGAGACCGCCACCGCGGCCGGGACCGCGCCGCGTACGCGGGCGGGCTCCCCGGCGGGAGCCGACGCCGCCCCCCGGTCCGGATCCGGCGCCGGGGCGATGGCCGGCGCCGGGGCGGTGGCAGGCGCCGGGGCGATGGCGGGCGCCGGGGCGATGGCGGGCGCCGGGGTGTACTGGGCTGAGGCGGACGGGCCCGGCGGCGCAGGGGTCGGCCGTACGGCCTTCCTCTTCCCCGGGCAGGGCAGCCAGCGGCCCGGTATGTCCGCGCACCTGTTCACCGCCTTTCCCGGCCTCGGCCGGCTGCTCGGCGCGGACGCCGACGGCCGGGCCGTGGCGGCGCTGTACCCCCCGGCCGCGTTCGACGACGCCGCGCGCGAGGAGACGCGACGCGCCCTCACCGACACGAGGGCCGCGCAGCCGGCCCTCGGCATGGTGGAGCTCGCCGCGTACGAGCTCCTCGCGCGCTGCGGGATCCGCCCCGACCTGGCGGCCGGCCACAGCTACGGCGAGCTGGTCGCCCTCTGCGCCGCCGGCGTCGTCGACGCGGAGGCGCTGCCGCGGCTGAGTTCCGCGCGCGCGGCGGCGATCCTCGGCGCGGCCGGCGCCGATCCCGGGGCGATGGCGGCGGTGTCGGCCGCGCCGGAGGACATCGGGCGGGTGCTGGGCGGCCCGCCGCTGCCCGGCGGGCTGGTCGTCGCCAACCACAACGCGCCTCGGCAGGCCGTCCTCTCGGGGCCGACGCGGGCGGTCGAGGCGGCCGTACGGCGGCTGCGGGAGGCCGGGCACGGCGTGAAGCGGCTTCCGGTGGCATGCGCCTTCCACAGTCCGCTCGTCGCCGCGGCCGGGCCGTCCTTCGGCCGCGTCCTCGCGGAAGAGCCGCTGCACGAGGCGGAGTTCGAGGTGTGGGCGAACCGGACGGCCCGCCCCTACCCCGTCGGCCCGGACGCGGTGCGCCGGGAGCTCGCCGCGCAGATCGGGGCGCCGGTGCGGTTCGCGGACCAGATCGAGGCGATGTACGCGGCCGGGGCCAGGACCTTCGTCGAGGTCGGGCCGGGGTGCGTGCTGACCCGGCTCGTCTCGGACGTCCTGGGCGGCCGGCCGCACCGGGCCGTCGCCTGCGAGCCGCGGCCCGACAGCGGGCTGGCCGGCTTCCTCGACGCGGTCGCCCGCCTTGCGGCCGCCGGGCTGCCGGTGGCCGCCGACTGGATGTTCCGCGGGCGGGACGCCGTCGACATCGACCGGGCCCCCGCCCCGCGCACCCCCGGCTGGACCGTGGACGGGCACCTCGTCCGCACCGCGTCCGGCGACCCGCTCCCCGGCGCCCTCGCGCCGGCCCGACCCGTTGTGGAGGCACCTGTGGCGACGAACCCCGGAGAGGCGGCGCCGGGAGCACCGGACGCGCTGGTCGCGGAGTTCCTGCGCAGCAGCCGGGAGATGATCGCCGCGCAGCGGGACGTGCTGCTGGCCTACTTCGGCGGAACGGTGGAGGCTGCGGCCTCCACCGTTCCGCCGAAGTAGGCCAGCAGCACGTCCCGCTGCGCGGCGATCATCTCCCGGC
>NZ_RPSE01000067.1:0-22381 GCF_003949955.1 Streptomyces sp. WAC05292 | reverse complement strand
GGCCGGCGGGAGGCCGGGCCGGCGGGAGGCCGGGTCGGCGGGGCGGTCAGCCGCCCCCCGGCAGGCCCGCGGCGGCTGTCGCCGCGGCCAGGGCCGCCGCGGTGTTGCCGCCCGAGACGATCGCCACGCACCGGCCGCCGCCGCTGCGGCCCGCCCGCAGCGCCCCGGCCAGGGCCACGGCGCCGCTGGGCTCGGCGTCGACGCCGCCGCGCCGCAGCAGGGCGGCCGCGGCCAGGACCTCCGCGTCGGACACGGCGACCATGTCGTCGACCCGGTCGCGGACCACCGGGTACGTCACCGCGCCCGGCTGCTGGCCTCGCAGCCCGTCGGCGACGGTGCTGCTGGGGCCCAGCCGAAGCGGCCGCCCCGCGGCCAGCGAGCGCGCGTACCGCGGCGTGCAGGCGGGCTCGACGCCCACCACGCGCACCGGGTGCCCCTGCGCGGCGAGGCACACCCCCGCGAGCAGCCCGCCGCCGCCCGTCGGCACGTACACGGTCTCGGCGTCGGGCGCGTCGGACAGCACCTCCAGGCCGACGGTGCCCTGCCCGGCGGCGACGAGCCGGTGGTCGGACGACGGCACGAGGACCGCACCGGTCTCCTGCGCCAGCTCCCGCGCCCGCCGGTCCCGGTCGGCGACGCCGCCCGGCACGGACACCGTCCGGCCGCCCAGAGCGGCGATCAGCGCCGCCTTAGCCGGATGCGCACCGCTGGCCAGCACCACCGTCACCTCGGCGCCGAGGGAGGCCGCCAGCCGGGCCAGGGCGATGCCGTGGTTGCCGGACGAGCCGGCGACGATGCGGCGCGCACCCAGCGCGAGGACGGCGTTCAGCGCGCCCCGCAGCTTGAACGAGCCCCCGTACTGCAGGTGTTCGGCCTTCAGCAGCACCCCCGGGCCGGGCAGCAGCGGGGTGCGCCGCACGTGCCCGGCGATCCGCACGGCGGCCGCCTCCACGTCGGCCCGGCCCGGAGGGCGGGCGTCCCCCCGCGAGGCGGCGCAGTCCTGGGGTCTCGGGAGCGCGGACAGCACGCCGGGCCGGCCGGCCGGTGCGGTGGTCACGGCCGGCCCCCGGACTGCGCCAGGGCCCGCCGGTCGGCCTTCCCGCCGCGCGTCGTCGGCAGCTCCTCCAGGCGCGCGAACCGGCGGGGCATCAGGTGCGGCGGCAGCACCGCCGCCAGGTGGGCGCGCAGCGCCCCGTCCGGGACGCCCGCCAGATCCCCCGTGACGTGCGCGACGAGGAAGACCCGGCCCTGCGGGTCCGTGTCGGAGGTGACGACCGCCCCGGTCACCCCGGGGTGGGCCAGCAGCACCCCCTCGACCTCCGCGGGGTCGACGCGGTAGCCGCGGATCTTGACCTGCCGGTCGCCGCGGCCGTGGAACTCCAGCCCGTCCGGGCCGCGGACCGCCAGGTCGCCCGTACGGTACAGGCGGGCGCCGGGCGGGCCGAGCGGGTCGGGCACGAACCGCTCCGCGGTCCGCGCCGGCTGCCCGCGGTAGCCGCGGGCCACGCCGGCGCCGCCGATGTACACCTCGCCGACGGCCCCGTCGGCCACCGGGCGCATGCCGGCGTCCAGGAGCCGTACGAGCACCCCGTCGATCGGGGTGCCGACCACGTCGGCGACGGCGTCGGGGACGTCCGGCACGGCGTGCCGGGTCGACGTCATGGTGCACTCGGTGGGCCCGTACTGGTTCACCAGCACGCCCCGTACGAGGGACCGCCCGCCCGCGGCGAGGAACGGCCGGAGCGACTCGCCGCTGGACACCACCAGCCGCACGCCGGCCAGCAGTCCGCCCGCACCGGGCTGCCCGGCGAGGAAGGACAGGAAGGACGGGGTGGTGCTGAGCAGCGCCGTCACCCCGTACCGGCGGACGGCCGCGCCGAACTCCTCCGGCCGCAGCAGCGCGGACCGCGGCAGCACCACCAGGCGGCCGCCCGCCAGCAGCGGGGCGAAGGTGTCGCGGATGGAGGCGTCGTAGCCGAGCGGCGCGGTCTGGAGGGCGACCGTGTCGGGGCCGAGGCCGAAGTCGCGGGCGACGAACCGCAGGTACGAGTCCAGCCCGCGGTGCTCGACCAGGACGGCGGACGGCTCGCCGGTGCTGCCGGACGTGTGGCTGACGTACGCCAGCGACCCCTCTGCGACGGGCGCGGGTCCGGGCGCGCCTTCGGCGCCGAGCCTCCCGCCCGCCGCCCCCGGCTCGTCCAGCAGCACCGGCGGGCCGGGCACCGGCAGGCCCCCGAGCCGCCCGGCCTGCGCCCGGGTGGTGACCAGCAGCCCGGCGCCGCCGCTGCGGGCGAGCGCGGCGAGCCGCGCGGGCGGCTGCTCCGGATCCAGGCCGAGGAACGCCGCCCCCGCCCGCAGGACGGCGGCGGGCACGGCAACGGCGTCCACGCCTCGCTCCACCGCCACCGCGCACACCGTCTCGGGACCGGCGCCGCGCGCCCGGAGCAGCACCGCCAACCCCTCGATGCGCGCCCGAAGTTCCCCGTAGGTGACGTCCCCGGACGGGGTGGTGACGGCGATCCGGCCGGGGTCGCGCAGGGCGTGGCCGGCGATGTCGTCGACGAAGGTCCGCATCACGCCCCCGCCCCGGCCCCGGCGGCCGCCACGACTCCCGCGGCAGCCCCCTCGGCGGCCGTCCGGTCGACGGCGACGAACCGCAGCTCGGAGGTGTACGCGGCGCCCCGGTCGTCTGTCAGCCACGCCTGCTCCGGCGTCGGCAGCATCTCGCTCACCTTCAGCTTCGCGGAAGGGTCCTTGCGCGCCAGCCGGCGCACGGCCTTCGCCAGGATGTTGAGGTACACGGGGCTTTCGAAGTCGACGTAGAACGGCCGGGGTTCGGTCGGCGACACCACGAACACGAACCGCGGCAGGTCGTGCTCCCGCTGCCACTGCCGGGCCCGGACGAACCTGCGCGCCTCCGACTTGTCGTCGGCGAAGCCGAGCCCGCCGGCGGGGAACGCCCACGTCTCGCGCGCCACGACCATCCGGTCGATGGAGATCCGCGGCGTGTGGTCGCCCTCCGGGCGGAGCGTGAACCGGTCCATGACGCGCTGCGTGAGCGTGTTCGCGTACGCGTCGAGCAGGTCGAAGACGGCCCCGTCGGGCAGGACCGCGACCAGCCGGCCCCCCCGGTCCTCCACCGCGACGTCCGCGCACGCCACCGTCCGCGGCCGGTAGGGGTCCCCGGTGTCGTCGACCAGGGACACCAGGTAGTCCTGCGGCCGGTCCAGGGAGGGCCTGCTGCGCGCCGACCACTTCAGCGGCAGCTCCTTCGGCAGCATCGGCAGCAGCCGCGGTCCCGGGAAGTCCCGGGTCGTCTCGGCGACCAGCTCGTCCCGGTCCGGGTGCTGGTGGACGAAGAGGGACGCGCCCGTCGTGTTGAGGGCGCAGTGCATCTCGCCGAGCACCATGTCGAAGTCGCCGCGCGCCACGGCGTCCGCGCCGTCGGCGAGCAGCAGCACGTCGGGGCTGAAGTAGCGGGCCAGGGACCAGCCGGCGCCGGGCTCCTCGAACTCCTCCCGCACCCGCCCGGCGATCGACTCCGACGACACGCGCACCCGCCGCGCCCCCTCCGGGACGTCCAGGACGCGCGCCCACTTGGCGCGCAGCTCCGCCTGTACGGCGTCCAGGTCCCGGTCGGCCTCCGGGTACGGGGACGGCAGGCAGGCCAGCCACATCCGCCCGAGGTCGACCCGGCCGCCGTCGGCGGCGAGCCGCTCGTACACGGTGCGCAGCCGGGCGCGGACCCGGTCGGCGAACCGGTTCGTCAGCCAGCGCGCCGACGTCAGGCACTGGGCCAGGGGGGTCAGCTCCGCGAGCAGCGCGGTGGGCAGGGAGGTGGTCGCGGCCCGCCGGCAGTCGGAGTACACCAGGCCCCGGCAGGGCGCCGTCCGCTCGCCCTTGGACCGCTGGGCGGCGGTCGCCGTGAGCGCGGCGAAGTCGGCTTCCAGCGCGGTGATCGCCGCGGTCAGCGCGTCGGCGTCGGTGCCCGCGGCCCGGACGGCGTCCCGGCCCCGCTCCAGCACCGCCAGCTTCGCCAGCGCCGGCTCGCGCAGCGCCGGGTCGCCGACCCGCTCCAGGACCGCCCGCAGCTCCCGCTCCGGGTAGGTGCCGGTGGGGACCTCCAGCCGCCAGTGCACCCACCGCCGGCCCTGCAGCCACCGCACGGCCTCGGTCGCCTCCGCCACCGGCAGGCCCAGCTCCTGCGCGATCACGGCGACCGGCCTGGTCCCGTCGCACAGGTCCAGGACGGCGCGCTCGGTGCCGCCGACCGGCTGCGGAGGCCGGCCCGGGACGAGCACGCGGTCGCCGTCGGCGCGGACGAACGACACCCGCCGCGGCGGGATCCACGCCCGCAGCGCCGGATCGGAGTCCAGCGACCGGGCAAGCGCGTCGATCGCCCAACTGGCGAAGTACACGCGGGACTCGGCGATGAGCCCACCGGGCCCGGGATCGATCCGCACACCGTCCGCCGCGGAGTCCCAGCGGCCCCACCCGACGGGACCGAAGAAGCCGATGGTGTCGTTCTTCACGCAGAACCGCTGCCAGTAGTGCGCGACGAGCTCCTCCCGCTGCCGGGGCATGCTCGTCCGCCCCCGCACGGTCGGCGTCCACGCCAGGAACGGCGCGATGCCGGTACGCAGCACGGCCGGGTTCTGCCAGGCCAGCGCAGCCCGGAAACGCGGATCGGCAGCGATCTCCTGCAACAGGGCGGACGTACGGACGGCCGCGGCGTCGAAGGCCTCGGCGAAACCGTCCCACTCGGGCCCGGCGAGCACGTCGCCCGGCCCGAACTTGTCCGCGGCGTACGCCAGTCCGGGCGGAGCCGTGCGCAGGACCCCCTCGGCGGGGAAACCGGGGCCGCGGAGCGCGAAGTGCTCCCACAGCCGCCACCCGCCGGCGGGCAGGTACACGTGGTGCGGTGTGTCCGACATGGGCGGAGCTCCTTCCGGCCTGTCCGGCCTCAACCTGCCGGTCCGGCAGCCCCTGCGGCCTGCTCCGGCTCCCCGGAACACTGCCGCCGCCGGGACGGCCGCCGCCAGGGAAGGAGCGGCAGCACGGGCCGCCCGTCCTTCTGCGCGTTTGTCCCTATGGCGGGCCGGGCGGGCGGCGGCAGGCTGGGGCCGACCGATCGAGAGCGGGAGGACCGAGGCGATGAGCGAGACCGACGACGGCGGGCGCTACCTGGTCGTGCACAACGACGAGGAGCAGTACTCCATCTGGCGGGCGGACCGGGAACTCCCCGCGGGCTGGCACGCCGAGGGCACGTCCGGCACCCGGCAGGAGTGCCTGGACCACATCGGCCGGGTGTGGACGGACATGCGGCCGCTGAGCCTGCGCCGCCGCCTGGCCGAGGCGGGCGCCTGACGCCGCCCGCGGGGGAGCACGGGGGACGCGAACGCCGGCCGGCGTGGCTGAGGCGCGGGGGAACCGAGCCCCGCCGGCCGGTGCGGGGCGCCGGCCGCGGCCTGGGCAATGCCGGGCCGGCGGCCGGGCGCCCGGCGCACCGGGCCCGGGCTACTCGTCGAGGTACCGGTGCCGGACGTCGGCGGGCGCGATGGCGAGCCGGCCGTCCCGGACCTGCCACTCGGTCGTCCCGCCGACTTCGCGGCCGGCGAGGAACAGGCCCCGGACGAGGTCGCCGTCCCCGTCCGAGGCAGGGATCCGGGCGATCTCCCCGAGTTGGCGCGAACCAGTCCAGGGCCGACTCGCGGATGTCCGCGCCGTAGAAGACGTAGTGGGTCCAGTTGACCTGACGGCGGGGCGTGCTCCAGCCGTGGGAGTAGTGATCGTCGGCGTGGGCCGAGATGATCTCCTGGACGGCGGCGAGTTGTGCCCCGTCGCACTCCAGCCATCCTCGGACCGATACGTACACGCCCATGGCCCTGTCCTTTCCGCGGCCGTCAGTCCCGACACCCCAGGGTGGACAGGTAGCCGTCCAGGGTGTGGCGGGGGGTCCAGCCCTGCGCGCGGGCGCGGGTCAGGTCCAGCACCACCGGGTGCGCCAGCTGGTCCACCGCGTAGCGGCTCAGGGCCGGTTCGCGGCCGGTGGCCGACGCCAGCGCCTCCGCGGCGCGGGCCGCCGCGCGCGCCGCCGGCAGGGGCAGGTGGCGGATCCGGGCGCGGACGCCGTGCGCGCGCAGGACCCGGCGTACCGCCTCGTTGCGCCCGTACGGGGCCGCGTCCGCCACGTTGTACGCGCCCGGCGCCCAGCCCGGGGCCGCGAGCGCCGCGCCGGCCAGGTTCTCCACCGCCGTCAGGCTGAGCAGGACGTCCGGCCCCGGCAGCAGCAGGGTGCCCGCCCGGACCCGGGAGAGGATCCGCGGCAGCAGCGTGGTGTCGCCCGGCCCGTACACGGCGCGCGGGCGCAGCACCACCGCGCCCGCGGCCAGGGCCGCCGCCTCGCCCGCCGCCTTGGTGCGGCCGTACGCGTTCAGGTGTCCGGCCCGCGGGTGGTCCTCCCGGACCAGGGTGCGGTCCCGGCGCGGGTCGTACACGCTCGCGCTGCTCACCCACACCACCGGCCTGCCGGCGGCGGCGGCCGCCAGCCGCTCGGTGCCGTCGACGTTCACCGCCCGCATCCGCGCCTCCGCGGGCGAGCCGGGCGCCGGGTCGCCTACCGCCGCCGCGCAGTGCACGACGAGGTCCGCGCCGGCCAGGTCCGGCACCTGCCGGGCCGCGTCCCAGAAGCGGTGCTCCCCGACGGGCCCGGGCCTGCGCCCCACGCACACCACGTCCGCGCCGGCCGCCGCCGCGGCGCGGGCGACGTGCCCGCCGCAGAAGCCGCTCGCCCCCGTCACCGCGACGCGCAGCCCGGCCACCCCCGCGAAGGCGCTCATGCAGCACCCGCCCGCACGGTCAGGACCCGCCAGCCGGGCAGCGCGGCCCGCCGGTCCGCGCGGGCCCGCACCACGACCGGCCGGTACGGGGCCAGCGCGGCCAGCACGTCGGCCAGTTGGGCACGGGCCAGCCGCGCGCCCGGGCAGGCGTGCGGGCCGGCACCGAACACCAGGTGCGCCTCGGCCGGCGGGGCCGGATCGAGGGCGTCGGGACCGCGCCGGTGCGCGCCCGCCGCATGCCGGGCGACCAGCACCAGCCGGTCGCCCGCCCGCACCGGGCAGCCGCCGGCCGTGCCGTCGGCGGCGGCCGCCCGCGGCAGCACCGGCGAGACCGCGGTGACCCGCAGCAGCTCGTCGGCGAGCCGCGGCAGCAGCTCCCGATCGCCGGCCTGCCCCCACAGACCGGCGTCGGCGCACCAGGCGACCGCCCTCGGCAGCGCGGCGACCGTGGTGTTCACCGCCGCCACCGCCAGCATCGCCGCCAGGGCGCCGTCGCCGCCCCCGCCCCCGGCCAGCAGCTCCCGCAGCTCCCGGGCGGTCCGGGCCGCCGCCGCCTTCGCGCCGGGCCGACGCGGGCCCGGCAGGTGCCCGCGTACGGAAGCCGCCGCCGCGGCCGCGGCCGCACGGGCCACCGCCGACGGGTCCGCGCCGGAGCCGAGCAGCGCGCACACCGCCGAGCCCGACAACTCGGCGGCCAGCGCCACCACGTCCACCTCGCCGCCCCGGCCGAGCGGCGCGAGCCGCTCCGCCAGCAGCGGACGCCACAGCCTCCGCAGCCGCTCCACCCCGGCCGCGCCGAGCCCGTCGGCCAGATCGCGCCGGTCGGCGCGGTGACCGCTGCCCTCCTGGTCGAACAGCACCCCGCCCGCGCCCGCGAGCGCCTCCTGCGCGGCCGCCCCCGTGGTCCCGGCGGCGGTGCGGTCGAGCGGGATCCGCGTCAGCGCCTCCCGGTAGGCGCCGGCGTCGTGGACGAGCACGGTCCGCCCGATCCGGCGCACCCCGCGACCCCGCCCGGCGGCGAGCAGCGCGAACAGCACCGGATGGCTCCGCAGGTACACCCGCCGGTCCCTGCGCCGCGCCGCCGCGACACCGCCGGCCGTGGCAGGCGCCACCGCGCCGCCCGGCGCCGCATGACCCACCGCCAGGGGCCGCGCCGGCGCACCCTCCGGTGTGGTCTCGCTCTCCGCGGCACCGTCCGGCGCCGCCTGGCGCGGCGGAGCGCCGCCCGCCGCCGCGGGCGAAGCCGTACCGCCAGGAGCCGTGCGGGTCCCGCGCCGCGCCGCCGCGCTGCCGCCGACCGCGCCGGGCGCCACCGCGCCACCCGGCGCCGGACGAACCGCCGCCACGGGTCGCACCGTCGCGCCTTCCGGTGTGGTCTCGCTCTCCGCGGCGCGGTCGGGCGCCGCCTGGCGCGTCGGAGCGCCGCCCGCCGCCGCGGGGTCGGCCGTACCGGCCGGGGTCGGCCGCCCCGCCGCGGCCCGCTTCGGTGCCGGCTCGGCGGCGGCCGCACGTGTTCCCGCCGTGCCGCGCGGCTTCGCCGGGGCGGCGGGCACGGGGGCGGCCGGCTGCGCCGATGCCCGCCCGGTGGCCGTGGCCCGTGCCGAGGCCGGTCTCGGTGTCGTACCCCCGGCCGCCGGGCCGGGGGGCGCGTTGCGGGCCGTCATCGGGAGCCCTCCAGCCGGGCCGCCGCCAAGGCGGCTGCCGCCGTGCGGTCCGGCTTGCGGGAGCGGCCCGCCAGGGGGACCCGGGCGAACAGGACCGCGTCGGGGCGGGCCGTGCCCATCCGGTGCAGGGGGCCGGACAGGGCCGCCCGCAGCCGCGGCAGGTCCGTGCCGCGGCGCGGCTGCACCACCGCGACGAGCCGTTCGTCGCCCGCGGCCTCGGGGCCGCCGCCCGCCGGGACCCCGACCAGCACCGCCAGCTCGACGCCCGGCACGTGCAGCGATGGCTCGTACAGGCCCGGGTAGATGTTCTCGGCGCGCCGCAGCACCATGTCCTTGGTCCTTCCCTCCAGTACGATCCGGCCCGCCGCGTCCAGCCGCGCCCGGTCTCCCGTACGCACCCACGGATCGGGCTCCTCGCCCAGGTAGCGGTGGCGGGCCGACGGTCCGGAGAGCAGCAGCTGCCCGTCCGCGTCCGGTTCGGCCCGTACGCCCGGCAGCGGGGCGCCGACCAGGTCGCCGGGGCCCTCGAACGCGGCCTTCTCCCGCGCCTCGACGGCCGCTGCCGGGAACAGCTCGGTCAGCGCGTACACGCCCCACGCCTGCGCCGCGCCCGCCTCCCGTACGCGGCTCAGCAGTTCGGCGCCGGCGGGCGCCGAGCCCGTCCACACCCGCCCGTGGAAGCGGGCGCCCGCACCGAGCGCCTCCCGCAGCCGCGGCGGGGTCAGGTACGTGTCCGCGGGCCGCAGCCGGTGCAGCTGCCGGGCCAGGACCCGCGCGGAGCGCGCGGGCAGGGCGACCGGCGCGCCCCGGGTGAGCGCGGGCACCAGGACGAAGAAGGTCCCGCCGAGCACCGGCCGCCGCGACGCCTCCCCGGCGGCCCGCCCGGCGCCGGAGAACAGCGTCTCGACGGTCTCCATCCCGGCCGCGAGGCTCGCCCGTGTGTGCACGACGGCCCGCGGCTGCGAGGTGGTTCCGGAGGTGAACACGACCACCGCGTCGGCGTCGTCCCCGACCGGCGCCGCCCCCGCCGCGGGCAGCCCGGCCCGCCGGGCCCCCCGCTCCAGCGCGGGCGCGCACCACGGCAGCCGCGGCCCGACGGTCGCCACCGGGCAGCCCAGGGCCCCCAGGTCGGGGAGGGCCAGGGCGGCCCGCCGGGCCAGCGGCCGCGCCCACCCGGCGGCGGCCTGCGCCGCCGCGTCGGCCAGCACCAGCGACGGCCGGGCCAGCGCCAGCCGGGCGCGCAGCACGTCGGGTCCGGCCCCCGGGTCGAGGACGGCGCCGCGCAGCCCGAGCCGCCACAGCGCCAGCAGCACCGCGAGGGCCCGCGGCCCGGGCCGCACCGCGACCCCGACGGTGTCGCCGGCCCGCAGCCCCCGCGCGTGCAGGGCGGCCGCGTATCCGTCGGCGAGGCCGGCGAGTTCGCCGCACGTCGCCCGGACCCGCGGCGCGCCGCCGCGGGTCGAGGTGAGCACGGCCGGCCGGTCGGGCCGGCGGCGCAGTGCGTCGTCGAGTCGGTCGAGCATCAGCGGGGGTCCGTTCCGTGGCGGCCGCTGCCCTTGTCCAGGTACCAGCGGGCGGTGCCGGCGATCCCGTACGCGCGGATCCGGCGCGTGGAGTTCTCCACGACCATCGACCGGCAGCGGCTGATCCGGTCGGTGTGGCGGCGTACGGCGTTCAGGAAGAGCCGGTCGGTGGGGGAGGGGCGGCGCGGCATCCCGCCGACGGCCAGGTACAGCTCGGCGGTGATCGCCATGTTGTTCCCGGCGTGCATCCGGTACGGGGCCCGGAACTCGCCGCGCCGCACGTGCTGCGGCCGCAGCCGCCCGAACAGCGCGGCGAGGCCCACGAGTACGGCGAACCCGGCGCGGCCGAGCGGCCCGTGCTCGTCGCCGCGCGCGGTGATCCGCCCGCACACCAGGCCGGGCCGGGCCGCCAGCGCCGCCCGCGCCGCGCCCGTCCAGCCGGGCCGGGGCAGGCAGTCGGCGTCGGTGCGGGCCAGCAGCCGCGCCCCCTGCCCGATCGCGTACCGGAACCCGGTGTCGACGGCGGACCCGACGCCCTTCTCCGGCTCCTCGATGACCCGTACGGGGAACGGCGCGGACGCCGCGAAGGCCCGGGCGACGTCCCCCGTGCCGTCCGTGGAGGCGTTGTCGACGACCAGCAGCGTGAAGTCCCGGTCGTGCTGCGCGGCCAGCGCCCGCAGCGTCGCGCCCAGCCGGGCCGCCTCCTGGTGGGCGGGCACCACGACCCACATCCCGTGTCCGCTCACGACTTCTCCCAGACCATCGTCATGATGCTGATGCCGCCGCCCAGCCCGACGAACAGCACCCGCTCGCCCGGCGCCAGCCCCTCGAACACCCGGTCGAGCTGCACGCCGAGGGTGGCGCTCGCGATGTTCCCCAGCTCGGGCACGGTGACGACCAGCTTGTCCGCGGGGACCCCGGTCAGTTCGGCGAACCGCTCCAGGTACGGCACTGTCACCTGGTGTACGAGCACCTTCGCGAAGCCGTCCCAGTCGGTGCCGGCGCGGTGCAGCGTCCGGTCGATGACCGCCGTCCCGACCTTCTCGAACACGCCGCGCAGCTCGTGGCCGTCGCCGCGGAAGTACGTGTACGCGTCCCCGCGCGGGTGGCGCGAGCCGCCGCCCGGTATCCCGCCGACCTCCCAGTGCTCGGAGTGCGTCTCGGTGTCGACGTCGAGGATCCCGCCCCGCTCCACGGCCTCCACGACGACGGCCGCCCCGGCGTCGCCGAACGTGTACCCGGCGAAGCCGGCGCGTAGTTCGGCGAGGTCGGCCGGCTCGTACTGCACGGCCCGGCTCGGGGTCTCCCCGGTGACGACCAGGGCCCGCCGGGCCCGCCCGGCCAGGATCGCCGAACGGGCGAGGTCGATGCCGTTGACGAAGCTGTTGCAGGCGTTGGTGACGTCCACCGCGTGCGCCCGCGTGCCCAGTTCGGCCTGCACGATGTGCGCGGTGGCCGGTTCGGCCATGTCGCGGGTCGCGGACGCGAACACCAGCAGGTCGATGTCCGGGGCGGTCAGCCCGGCCGCGTCCATGGCCCGGCGGGCCGCGCCCGCGGCGAGCGTGGACGCGTACACGCCGGGGCCGGCGACGCGGCGGGCGGCGATCCCGGTGGCCTGCGTCAGCAGCCTCGGCGGCAGGGCCAGGCCGCTGCGGCGCGCCAGCTCCTCCTGGAGGGCGTCCGAGGACAGGACCCCGTCGGGCAGCATGCTGCCGACGGCGGTGATGCCCGCGCGGAGTCGGGGATCAGGCAACGAAGTGAACATGCCCGCCACGATGGCAACCGGCGGCGGCCCGGACCTGAGTACGGATGCTCACTTCGCGCCGCGGCCGCCCCCGGACCGCCTGAGTACGGACACTACGCCCGCGGTACCTCCTCCACCGTGCTCGTGCCCGTGCCGGGCCCGGACTCCCACTCCCAGGACTCCTCCAACCGGAGCCGCCCGTCGGCCAGTTCCACCACCGTGGACGCGCAGTGCCCGGAGGCGGTCGTCCCGTCGGGCCGGAGCTGCACGTACCGGAAGTCGAGCACGTCGCCGGTGCGCGTGCCGACGAGGAACCCGCGGACGACGTCCCCGCCGGCGTACTCGGCCCAGATCCGCCCCTCCTCCTCGTGGTACGTGAACCGGGTCTCCCGCCCCACCTGTCCCGGCGCCTGGTCGGCGACCGGCGCGAAGACGACACCCTCAAGCGGACGCGCCACGAAACACCCCTCCGGAGAACGACGGGCGGGCCCTCCCGCACCTGCGCGAGACGCTACCCGACGCACCGCACCCGACCGACGGGGGCTCCGGGCGCGGGCGGGCCGGTCTCAGGCGGCGTCGTCGGGGTGCACCTCGATGTGGCCGGCGGCCAACTCGACGGCCACCCGGTGCTCCATGCCCAGCGCCTCCAGGAACTTCCGCGGCAGCTGCACCCGGCCGGTGCGGTCGAGCACCACGTACTCGCGTTCGCTCACCGACTCGGCGCCGTGCTCGTCGGTCACCGTCCGGCGCAGGACCTCGCTGCTCGTGCGGCCGTCGCGGATCGCGACCGTGCGGCGGACCTCGCCCGCGACGAGCGGGTCGTGCGTGACGACGACCACGGTGGCCCCGAGCTCGCGGTTCACGGTGCGCAGCGCCTCGAAGACCGCGGCCCCGGTCTCGGAGTCGAGCTCGCCGGTGGGCTCGTCGGCCAGGAGCACCGCCGGGGCGTTGGCCATGGCCACCGCGATGGCCACCCGCTGCTGCTGGCCGCCGGAGAGCTCGGCGGGCCGCCGGCCCGCCAGGTCGCCGATGCCGAGGGCGTCGAGGAGTTCCGCCACCCGGGCGGCCTGCCGCCGGGCCCCGCCCCGCGAGCGGCCGGCCAGCTGGAGCGGCAGGGCCACGTTCTGGGCGGCCGTCAGGAACGGCAGCAGGTTGCGGGCCGTCTGCTGCCACACGAAGCCCACGGCCTCGCGCCGGTAGCGCAGCCGGTCCCTCGCGGACATCTCCAGCAGGTCGTACCCGTCGACGGTGGCCGTGCCGGCGGTCGGGACGTCCAGCCCCGCCAGGATGTTCAGCAGGGTCGACTTGCCGCTGCCCGAGGCGCCGACCAGCGCCACCAGGTCCCCGCGGGCCACGGTCAGCTCCAGGCCCTGGAGCGCCTGCACCTCGATCCCGTCGGTGCTGAAGATGCGCACCAGCCGGTCGCAGGCGATGGCCGTCCCGGCCTCCGGACCCCGGGGCACGGTGGCCGCGAGGGCCCGCTGCCGCAGCTCTTGGTAGGTCGGCTGGTCGGTGGTCAACGCTGGTCTCCCGCTCTCAACTCGGTGGTGATGTGGCGCCGCCCGGACACCGCGGTCTCGACGAACACCGCCAGGGCCACCAGGGCGGACAGCCCCAGCGCCTGCACCAGGACCGGCCGGACCGCCGGGCGCAGACCCGGCGGCACGGGCGCGCCGACCATGGTCGTCAGGTCCACGTACGGCCCCAGCAGCGCCACGGCGGCCAGTGCGACCGCGGCCCCGCCGACGGTGGCGCCGACCGCCTGCGGCAGCGCCTCGACGACGATCAGGCGCAGGCCCTGCCGGGGGCGCAGGCCCATCGTGCGCAGCCGGGCCAGTACGGCGGCCCGCTCGGGCGCGGCGCGCACGAGAGTCAGCAGCACCGCCAGCAGGGCGAATCCGAGGGCCCCGGCGAGGGAGCCCCAGAACAGCCGGCCCGCCGACCGCTGGAGCGGGTTCTCGCCGAGCCCGGCGGCCGCGGCGGCGGCGGTCTCCACCCGGAACCGCGAGGCCTGCCCGGCCGGCGCCGTGGCCCGGACGAGCTCCCGCAGCCGGTCCTCGTCGACGGCGCCTACGGCGAACCACCGGTCGGGGCCGGGACGGCGCGGCAGTGCGGCGGCGGTCGCCGGACCGGCGGGGAGGACGATGACGGCGCCGCCGCCGTCCGGCCTGGCCGGGGTGCCGTCGACCACGGCGGCATTGCGGATCCGCAGCTCTCCGCCGGAGTCCAGGTGCAGCCGGAACGGCTCGCCGCCGGGCCGGGCCAGCCGGGCCAGCCCGCTGCTGAACAGCGCCGGCACCGGGGCGTCGCCGGCCCCGGGGGCCAGCAGCGCGGGGTCGAAGCCGCCGCGCCCGGTCCTGCGGGCCAGTTCCGCGTACCGGACGGGGTCGGCGACGACCACGGCGACCTGGGTGGAGCCCTGCACCGTCCCGAACAGGAAGGCGTTGTCGTCGGTCCACACCTCCACCGCGGTCCGTACGCCGGGCAGTGCGGCGGCGGCCTCGGACATCGCCTCGGGCACGGTGTGGCCGGGGGACGCGGCGATCCGCACGTCGCCGCCGACCGCGAGCCGGGCCGCCCGGATCCTGGCCGAGTCCACCGCGTCCAGCACCGTGGCGCCGAAGCCGCCGGTGGTGACCGCGAGCAGCAGGGCGATCAGCGGGAGCGCGGACGGCCGGGCCCGCCCCCCGGTGCCGCGCGCGGCGCGGGCCAGGCCGAGGAAGCCGACGAGGCCGCGCCCCCGCCCGGCCGCCCTGGCCGCCAGCGCGACGGCGGCGGGCTGGGTCCGGGCCAGCACCAGCCCCCCGGACAGGGCGAGCAGCAGCGGAGCCGCGATCAGCAGGACGTCGGGGCCCTGCCCGGCGGGCGCGATCCCGCGCCGGCGGACCTCGTACACGGCCGCGGCGGTGGCGGCGAGCACCAGCAGCTCGGCGACCAGGCGGCGCCGCGGGGCGGGCGCGCGGGGCGGTGCCAGCAGGACGGCGGCCCGGACGGGGAAGGCGAGCAGGACGAACAGGGTCGTCGCGGCGGCCGCCAGCAGGGAGCCCGCCCACCGCGGCGTCGGCAGCAGCACCAGGGCGAGCGCGGTCGCGGCCGCGGCGGCCGGGAGGACGGTGACCGCGCCCTCGCCGAGCAGCCGGCCGACGATGCCGGCGCGTGAGCCGCCGCGGGCCGTGAGCAGCCGCAGCTCGGCCTGCCGCCGGTCGGCGGCGAGCGCGGCGGCCAGGCAGAACACGACGACGGCGACTCCGGTGACGCCGGCCGGGCCGATCGCGGCGAGCGGTGCGGCCGCCTGCCATCGGGCTTCGGCCTGAGTGAGCAGCCGCGGCAGCTCGGAGGTGATCCGCAGGTTGGGCCGGCCCGCGGTGCGCTCCAGCTCGAGGGCGGTCGGCCCGACGGTGTAGGAGGCCAGCTCGTGTTCGACGGCGCCGAGTTGGTCGGCCCGGAGGGCGGCGGTGTCCACGGGCAGCCGCCAGAAGTCCTCGGAGCCCTTGCCCCACGTGCCGAGCCGGCCGATGGCGTCCGGCCCGACGAGCGCGGCGGTCTGCCAGTAGAGCGCCGGCAGTTTGCCCGTGGTGTAGTTGGCGCAGGCCCGGGTCAGGCAGGGCAGGTCGGCCCAGTAGGGGTCCTCCTCGTCGTCGACCGCGTACAGGCCGACCACCTCGGCACGGTACGGGCGGCCGAACAGGTCCGGCGGGGTCTCCAGGACCATCCCGAGCCGGGCGTTCAGGGTCTCGGCCGCCTTCTGCGACAGCGCCACCGGCACGGGGCCGTCGGCGGTCCCGCCGGCGGGCCAACGCCCCGCGGCCAGCCGGGCGTGCCGGTCGGGATGCCGCAGGTACAGCAGGTTCAGTTCGGGCGGCACGCCCTCGGGGCGGGACAGTTCGGGGTTGCGGAGCGCACGCGAACCGAGCGCCCGGGTGCCGTGGACCGGCCCGGTCGGGGCGATCCGGGACACCGGTCCGGTCCGCGCGAGGAGCTTGGCCAGGACCTCGTCCAGGCCCTCGGGGGTCTGCGGCCCGACGCGCGCGTCGGACGTGGCGATCAGGCTCGTCGGGGCGGGGCGGCCGTGGAGGAAGGAGCGCAGCGCCTGGTCGGCTCCGCGGTCCAGGGCCCTCGGCAGGGCGGCCGCGAGGAGGACGGCGGTGAAGGCGAGGGCGGCCGCGAGGAGGGTGGCCGGCGGGGCGGCGCGCAGCCGGGTCCGCACCCAGGCCGCGGGCCGCACCTGCCGCTCGGCGGGCCCGCCGCTTGCCGCGGCCCCGCCCGACGGCGCGCTGCCGGACGGGCGGGGCCCGGCGCCCGGCCGCGGGTCGCCGGCCGGCTCGGGCCGGCGGTCCGTCACGTCCCTGCTCACAGCTCCTCCTCGTGGCGCAGCCGGGCGGCCGGGGCGGTGCGCCCGCCGCGGGCTGCGAGTACGGCCGACAGCAGCGGTGCCGCCGCGACGGCGGCCACCAGCAGCAGGGTGGCGCCGGTCGGCAGGTCGACGAGTACCTCGGGAACGGGACGCCGTCCGGCGGGCGTCAACACCAGCAGCGGGACGACCAGGTGGACGGCCACGGCGCCCAGCACCGCCCCGACGGCGCTGCCCAGCACCACCAGCAGGCAGCCCTCGGCGGCCGCGGTCCCGGCCAGCTTCCGCCGGGACGCGCCGAGGGCCTGCAGGATGCCGAACTCCCGGGCGCGCTCCCGGCCGGCCGCGGCGCCGGCCGCGGCGAAGCCGATCGCCGCGAGCACTGCTCCGACCGCCGCCAGGGCGGCCAGCGCGGCCTGCGGGCCGGCGCTCAGCGGGTCCCCCAGCAACCGGTCCGCGACCTCCTCCCGCAGCATCGTCTGCTGCGCCCCGGACCCGGCGCGCAGGACGGCGGCGGCCTGCGCCGGGGCGGGGTCGCCGGCGGACAGCGCGGGCAGCCACCATTCGGCGGGGGCGGGCAGCTCCCGCGCCCCGGCCGCGGCGAGCAGGCGCCCCAAGGAGTGCAGGTCGACGGCGAGGGCCGGATCGTCCGCCACGGGGAGGGAGCGCACCGCGGCGCTGATCCGCACGGGCACGGCGACGGGCCCCACCCCGACCGTGACGAGGTCCCCTACGGCCGCCCCCGTCTCGGCGAGGTAGCCGCGGGAGGCGACTGCGGGCACCTCGGCCGCGGGCTGCGCCGCCCCGGGCGGTGCGAGCGTCAGCTGCACGCCGCCCGGGGCGTCGGTGCCGCCCCGGTAGCGCAGGCGCACCCAGGCGGAGCCGTCCCCGCCGCCGGGCAGGAGCTCCCCGGCGGGCTGCCGGTCGGCGGCCGGGGGCTGCGGGGTGGTGAGCGTCCAGGCGGGGCCCGGCGCGGGCACGGGGACGGCCGGGCCGTCGGTGCTGTCGGAGACGGCGAGCCGCCGCACGGCCACCTCGCCGCCGACCGGGGGGCCGCCCGGGAAGTCGCCGGCGGGGCGGTACGACACCACGATCCCGGCGATGCTCAGCGGCGCGGCGGCGGATCCGAGCGGGGCCCCGGTCAGCATGCCGAGGTCCACCGGCACGGTGGCCCGGCCGCCGGACGGCAGCGGGACCATCGGCGTCCGGTGGGTCAGCCCGAACCGGTCGCGGAGCAGCAGCCCGAGCCCCGGGTTCCCGCTGTCGCCGGAGGCGCCCAGCTCGATGTCCAGGTCGATGCGGCGCGGCTTCCCGGGGAGCGGGACGCCGCCCGCGGCGGGGGCCGTGCCGGCGGGGGCGGCGAACAGGTCGCGCATCGGGCGGCCGTCGCGGAGGTCGGCGCGCAGCGGGACGCGTTCGGCGGCCGCGGCGGTGTCGAACGCCAGGAACTGCGCGTTCCGCCCGGAGGGCAGCTGCTGCGTGCTGCGGATCACCGGCATCACGCGGTCGCCGCCGGGCAGGGCCGCGTACCGGCCGCCCTGGCCCATCGCGGGGAGGTCGCTGCCGTGGATCCGCAGCCCGCCCGCGGTGGCGAAGTCCGCCTGGTCGCGCTGCGACGCGGACCACGCGGTGTGCCGGCCCACGGCCAGGACGCCGCAGGCCACGGCGAGGACGAGCAGCAGGACGGGCCCGGCGGCCCGGCCGGGCCTGCGGGCCAGCTGCCAGCCGACGAGCGCCGGACCGAGTCCGCGGCCCCGGGCGGCGATCCGCCCGCCGAGGCGCGCCGCGAACGGCAGCAGCCGCAGCACGAGCAGGGTTCCGGCGCACAGGGCGAGCGTCGGCGCCGCGACCAGCAGCAGGTCGATGTCCGGCCGGGCCTCCGCGCCCGGCGCGTCGGCCGCCCCGCGGGCGCCGCTGTGCGCGGCGACCTGCCGGTAGGCCAGGACGGCGAGGACGAGCAGCGCCAGGTCGGCCCCGGAGCGGGCCGCTCCGGCGACGATCGCCTGCCGGCGGCCGGCCCGGCGCAGCGCGGCGGCCGCGGCCCCGCGGAGCACGCCGGGCAGGGTGATCAGCAGCAGGCAGACGGCGGCGCAGGCGGCCGCGACGGGCCACAGCAGCAGCGGGTCGCCGTCCGGGTCGAACGGCACCCGGGCCGTCGGGCCGGACCCGGCGAGCAGCCGCAGCAGCGGCGGCGCGAGCAGCGGGGCCGACAGCGCGGCGGGCAGCGTGATCAGCAGCGCCTCGGCCAGGCCGAGGGCGGCGAGGCGCCCGCGGGACGCCCCGCGGGCCAGCAGCAGGCCCCGCTCACCCTCCTGCCGGTCCGTCAGCAGCCGGGAGACGAGCAGCAGGGCCGCCGCGGCGAGGACGGCCAGCTGGAGCGCGCCGACGAGCACGGCGGAGCGGGCCACTACCTGCCCGGATTCCAGTTCGCCCAGGAAGGCGCGGAGTTCGGTGGCGGCGGTCAGGCCGGAGGAGCCCTTGAGGCGGGCGGCGGAGTCCTCGACCCGCGCGGCCAGGGCGCGCGTCTCGGCGCTGCGGGCGTCCGCGAGGCCGGGGGTGAGCAGCCAGGCGCGGGAGTCCTGGACGAGTCCGCCCGCGGTGAAGGCGCTGTCGTCGACGAGCAGCGGGCCGTACGAGGTGAAGCCGGCGGCCTGGACCTCGCGCCCGCCCAGCGGGTCGAGCCTCCAGTAGGCGGCGTGCCGGTCGGCTGCCCGGTAGACGCCGGTGACCCGCACGGTGAGCGGCGGGCCGCCGTACCGGTCGTCCAGCCGCACGTCGCCCGGGAGCCCCTGCTCGGTGAGCCCGAGCCGGGCCAGCGCCTGCTGCGGGACGGCGACCGGCACCGGCCCGCCGGGCGCCGCGACGGCGCCGGGCCACTGGCCGGCGGCCAGGACGGCCTGCTCGCGGTCGAGGGAGGCCAGCAGGGTCAGGGCCGCCTCGGCGCCCGGGTTGTGGGCGCGCGGCAGCCCGTACGAACGGCTGCGGGCCGCGTCCGCGACGCCGACCGGGAACCGCCCGAAGAGCTCGCCGGCGAAGGCGCGTACGGCGGCGTCGTCCTTCTCCCGCGCGGACGCCGGATGCCCGCCGGTGACGAGGACGGTGGTCCGGACGCCGTCCGGGCCGGTCAGCGCCCGGCGCAGCCCCGCCTCGCCCACACCGCGGGTGAACGCGGTCAGCGCGGTCAGCACCGTGGTGGCGATCAGTACGGTCAGCAGTACGGCGGCGGCGAGCGGCAGTCTCCCGCGCAGCCGGCGCACGACGAAGCCGAGCATGCGCGGTATTCCTCCCCTTTCCGGACGATTGGCTCCGGATAGCGGCCGATGGTGTCAGAAACGATCGCGCCACGGAAGGGGCTTGCGCGATCCCGGTGGCGGATGAACATATTCGGGGGCCAAGCGATCCGGGCGGCATGTCCGCCGGGCCCGCCGGTCGACCTACTCCCGGGAGAGGCAACCATCATGACGGATCATCAGGCAGACGCGTCCGCGGCAGCGGTGCCCGCCGCGCGGGGCGCGGCCGCGGGAGGCGCCACCGCCGCGCCCACCGCGCCCATGGTCGTCGTGGACGGCGTCCACCGCGCCTTCGGCAGCGGGGAACGCGCCGTGCACGCACTCCGCGGGGCGTCGTTCGAGGTCGCGCGGGGGAGCCTCACCGCCCTCAAGGGCCGCTCCGGCTCCGGCAAGACCACCCTGCTGAACCTGGTCGGCGGCCTCGACACCCCGACCGGCGGCACCGTGGCCGTCGACGGCACCGACCTCGCCGGACTCGACGAGGAGGGCCTGCTCGCGCTGCGCCGCGACCGGATCGGCTTCGTGTTCCAGTCCTTCGGCCTGATCCCCGTCCTGACCGCGGCCGAGAACGTCGGCGTACCGATGCGGATGCGCGGCGTCCCGGCGAAGGAGCGCGAGGAGCGGGCCCGCACCCTGCTCGCCCTCGTCGGCCTGGCGGAGCACGCCGGTCAGCGGCCCGGCGAGCTCTCCGGCGGCCAGCAGCAGCGCGTCGCCGTCGCCCGCGCCCTCGCCAACGAGCCCGCACTGGTCATCGCGGACGAGCCGACCGGCCAGCTCGACTCCGAGACCGGCCGCTCGATCATGCAACTGCTGCGCGCGGTGGTCCGCAGCGAGGGCGTCACCGTCCTCGTCGCCACCCACGACCCGGTCCTCCTCGAACTCGCGGACACCGTGGTGGAGTTGCGTGACGGCCGCATCGCCGGACCGGGCCCGGACGGCGGTCCGGCTCCCCGTCGCCCTGGGCCGCCGGCCGCCTGACCCCCTCCGCGGCCGGCCGCCGGCGGGCCCGCCGGTCGGGGAAGTCCGCCCTTCCGGTCCGGCCGGGCGGCGGCGCAGGTGCGGCCCGCGGTGCCCTCGCGGACCTGAGCGCGCTGCCCTTGCGGACAGCGGCGGCGCCCCGGCGGCCGCGGGAGTGCGGAATCGTTCCCCGGTCCGCCCGCGGTGTGGGGGCGGGCCGGATGGGCAGGACGTACGGCGTCGGTTCCACCCGCCTCGTCACCGAGGGAGAGCGCATGGCCATCGCCCACCGCCGGATCGGCACCGGACCCGTCCGCGCGATCGTGCTGCACGACTGGTTCGGCACTTCCGCCAACTGGGGTTCGGTCCTCGACCACTTCGATCCGGAGGGCTTCTCGTACGCCTTCCCCGACTACCGCGGCTACGGCGACCGCCGGGACGTCGAAGGCCGCTTCGACCTCGACGAGATCGCCGCGGACGTGCTCGCGCTCGCCGACGAGCTCGGCTGGGACACGTTCTCGCTGGTGGGCCACTCCATGGGCGGCAAGGCCATGCAGCAGGTGCTGGTGCGCGCCCCCGGCCGGGTGGAGAAGCTGGTCGGCGTGAACCCGGTGCCGCCGGCCCCGTACGCGATGGACGACACCACGCTCGCGCTCTTCCAGGGCGCCGCCCGCAGCCCGGAGAACCGCCGCGCCATCCTCGACCTGGTCACCGGCAACCGGGCGAGCGGGCACTGGCTGGACCGGATGGTCGCGCACTCCCTGGCCGTCTCCCGGCCGGAGGCGTTCGCCGCCTACCTGGAGAGCTGGCGGACGGCGGACCTGTCGGCCGCGGTGAAGGGGAACGGCGTCCCGGTGCTGGTGCTCGCGGGCGAGTACGACCTCGCGCTCACGCCCGCCGTGATGCGGGACACGTGGCAGGCCGCCTACCCCGACTGCCGGGTGGTGCCCCTTCCGGGCGCGGGCCACTACCCGCCGCACGAGACGCCGGTGGCGTTCGTCACAGAGGTCGAGGCCTTCCTGCGCGGCTGACCCGGCCCCGGCAACGGAAAAACCCGTGGGGCGCGAACGATCTCGCGCCCCACGGGCCTACAGGGTGAGTGACGGGACTCGAACCCGCGGCCACCTGGACCACAACCAGGTGCTCTACCAACTGAGCTACACCCACCACGACGGGCGGCGGGCCGCCCGTTCGATGTGCACGCACAGCATAGCCGATCAGCGGGGCGGTCCCGCGACACGCCGCCCCCGGCCGCCCCGCCGACCGGGCGGGCGTCCGCCGGCGGGCGGGCGTCCGTCAGCCGGCGGACGCGGCGCGTGCCACGGCCGCCGCCGCGAGGGCCCTGACCACCGGGTGGGGGCGGCTGCCGTCGCCGTACAGCTCCGGCTGGAAGAGGGTGGCCAGGAAGAACGGGTGCCCCGGCAGCTCCGCCATCCGCAGCTGCCCGTCCTCGTCGTGCCCCGTCAGCCGCAGCCCGTGCGCGGCGAGCGCCGGCAGGTGGCGGGGGTCCGGGCCGAAGTTGCAGTGGTAGCGCTCCAGGCTCCGCTCCGCGCCCAGCGCCGCCTCGGCCAGCGAGCCGGGCTCCGCCCGGACCAGGCCCTCGTGCCCGACGAGCGAGCAGGCGAGCGGCGCGATCAGCAGGTCCCCTGCGGCGGGGTCGTTCTCCGCGTGCCCGACGGACAGCCCGCACACCGAGCGGGCGAACTCCAGCAGGGCGTGCTGGAAGCCGCCGCAGGTCCCGAGGAAGGGGACGCCCTCCTCGCGGGCGGTCCGGATCGCGGCCAGCGCCCCCGCCTCGCTGGCGTACGGGCTGCCGGGCAGCACCCAGACCGCGTCGAAGCGGGCGAGCGAGCCGGAGGCGGCCTCGGCCGCGGCGTCGGCGGTGGGGATCCAGTACGCGTCGAGGACGAGCCCGTCGCGGGAGGCGAGGGCGTCGAGGAGGCGCGGGATCCGGATGTGGGACTCGACGTGCGGGGAGCGGTCGCCGACGAGCGCGATGCGCGCGGGGCGGGT
>NZ_RPSE01000679.1:0-1777 GCF_003949955.1 Streptomyces sp. WAC05292 | reverse complement strand
GCCCCCGCCCCCGTTCCCGGGCACGGCCTCCTCGCCGGCCGCAGCGCCGTCGTCACCGCCGCCGCCGGCACCGGCATCGGCGGCGCCACCGCCCGCCGCTTCCTCGAAGAAGGCGCCCGCGTCGTCCTCGGCGACGCGCACGCCCGCCGCCTGAAGGAAACCGAGGAAGCCCTCGCCGCCGAATTCGGCGCCGACCGCGTCACCTCCCTGACCTGCGACGTCACCGACGAAGCCCAGGTCCGCGCCCTCTTCGCCCACGCCGAGGCCGCCCACGGCCGCCTCGACGCCGTCGTCAACAACGCCGGCCTCGGCGGCACCGCCGCCCTCGCCGACATGACCGACGACCAGTGGCACCGCGTCCTCGACACCACCCTCGGCGGCACCTTCCGCTGCACCCGCGCCGCCCCCGTTCCCGGGCACGGCCTCCTCGACTCCGGTCGGGGCCGTACGTTAACCTACCAAACACTTGTTAGGGAAGCGCGGTGCGTCTCCGGGGCGCCCGCCCCCCGGAAGGAGCCGGCAGCCGATGGACCTGACCCATCCGCCCGAGGTGGAGGCCTTCCGCGCCGAGGCCCGCGACTGGCTCGCGCGGAACGTCCCGGCGGCCCCGCTGCCCTCCCTGGAGACCGCGGAGGGCTTCGCCGCGCACCGGGAGTGGGAGGCCCGCCTGTACGCCGGCCGCTGGTCGGCGGTGTCCTGGCCGCGGGAGTACGGCGGCCGGGGCGCGGACCTGGAGCGGTGGCTGGTCTTCGAGGAGGAGTACTGGGCGTCCGGCGCCCCGGCCCGGGTCTCCCAGAACGGCATCGGCCTGCTGGCCCCCACCCTGTTCGACCACGGCACGCCGGAACAGCGGGAGCGGCTGCTGCCGCCGATGGCGCGCGGGGAGGAGGTGTGGGCGCAGGCCTGGTCGGAGCCGGAGGCGGGCTCGGACCTCGCCTCGCTGCGGGCGCGGGCCGAGCGCACCGCGGACGGCTGGCTGCTGTACGGGCAGAAGACGTGGTCCTCGCGGGCGGCGTTCGCCGACCGGGCCTTCGGCCTGTTCCGCACCGGGGCGGCGGCGTCCAGGCCGCACCAGGGGCTGGTGTACCTGGTGTTCGACCTGCGGGCGCCGGGCGTGGAGGTGCGGCCGATCGGCCGGCTGGACGGCAAGCCGGCGTTCGCGGAGCTCTTCCTGGACGGGGTGTTCGTACCGGACCGGGACGTGATCGGCGAGCCGGGGCAGGGCTGGCGGATCGCCATGTCCGCGACGGGCAGCGAGCGCGGCCTCACCCTCCGCCCGCCGGGCCGGTTCCTCGCCGCGGCGGACAGGCTGTACGCCCTGTGGCGGTCGGCGGCCGACCCGGCGGACACCGCGCTGCGCGACCGGGTCGCGGACGCGCTGGTCGGGGCGCGCGCCTACGAGCTGTTCACGTGGGCGGCGGCGGCCCGGATGGCCGAGGGCGGGCAGGCGGGCGCCGAGTCCAGCCTGAACAAGGTGTTCTGGTCGCAGTACGACCTCGCCCTGCACGAGACGGCGCTGGACCTGCTGGGCGGCGCGGAGGCCGAGCTGGTCGACGGGGAGTGGGCGCAGGGCTGGCTGTTCTCGCTGGCCGGTCCGATCTACGCGGGGACGAACGAGATCCAGCGCGACATCATCGCCGAGCGGCTGCTCGGCCTGCCGAAGGGCCGCCGCTGATGCGCTTCCTGCCGACCGAGGAGCAGACGGACTTCGCGCGGGCGGTGCGCGCCCTGCTGGCGGCCGCGGACGTGCCGGCGGCGGTACGGGCGTGGGCTGCGG
>NZ_RPSE01000678.1:0-1794 GCF_003949955.1 Streptomyces sp. WAC05292 | reverse complement strand
GCCGGGAAGCCCCCAGCCCGCCTCCGATCCCGAGTCGTCGGCTCCCGCACCCCCGCGCCCCGCTCCCCCGCCACCTCTTCGACGCCGAGCCCGCCGAAACCCCTACGTGTCCCCCGGCGTCTCCTCGTCGCTGGCCCTGCGGGCGCGGGCGCCCGAGCGGGTGCGGGAGGCCGTTTGGGCGCGTTGCGGGTGGCGGCGTACGTATTCGTGTTCCAGTTCGTTCATGCGCTGCGTGTGGGTGACCAGCGCGTCGTCCGATCCGTGCAGCAGTGTTTCGTGGCGGGTGCGGTGGATCGCCTCCAGCTCCTTCAGGAGCCTGCCCTCCTCCAGGTCTCGCGCCGACGGGCCGCCGTCGTGTGCCGCCATGGCCGCACCACCTCCTGAATCGGCCGGTTCCTCCATCATCGCCCGTGGTGCCGCATTCGGCTGGGTGGACGCGCTACCGCGCGCGTGCGGCTCTCGCGCGGCACGTGCGGGCCACGTCGTCGGCGAAGAGGCGGGCCGGCGGGGACAGGGCGGACCAGCGGCGGACCGCCCAGCCGACCGGGAGGGGCGGCAGGTCGGGGACGGGGACGAGGCGCAGCGGGCCGTCCGTGCCCGGGACCTGCCAGCCGGGCAGGGCGGGGACGACGGCGTGGCCGAGGCCGAGCTCGGCGAGGAGCAGGGCCGTGTCCCAGTCGGCGACGCTGGTGTCCGAGCGGATCGTGACGGCGGCCTGCGCCAGCGCGGTGTCGAGGTGGGCGCGGGAGGTCGAGTTCTCCGGCAGCCGGATGTGGCGGATGCCGGCGAGGTCGGCGGGGGCGAGGTGCGGGCGGGCGGCGAGGGGGTCGTCGGCGCAGACGGCGAGTACCCACGGCAGCTCCATGACCGGCCGCTGCTCGATGCCGCGGACCGGTTCGCCGATCGTGATCCAGGCGAGGTCGAGGTCGTCGGCGGCGAGGGCGTCGAAGCAGCTGCGGCTGGAATCGGCGGTGCGGAACTCCAGGCTGATGTGCGGGTGGCGGCGGCGGAAGCCGACGACCGCTTCCGACATGAAGTGCCGGACGGTCGTGGCGCCGGTGGTGATGCGCACTGAGCCGGCGTCGCCGCGGACCAGGTCTTCCAGGCGGCGCAGGGCGCCGTCGAGGCCGGCGATGCCGTCGGCGGCGGCCGCCAGGAGGATGCGGCCGGCCTCGGTGGGGGCGACGCCGCGGGCGTGGCGTTCGAGCAGGCTGGTGCCGGTCTCCCGTTCCAGGCGGCGGACGTGCTGGCTGACGGCGGACTGGGTGCGGTCGAGGTCGCGGGCGACGGCGCTGAGGCTGCCGGCCCGGCACACGGCGACGAAGACGCGGAGGTCGTCGAGGGTCATGCGGGGAGAGTAGCCGGAGGCCTTAGGCAGGGCTTGGGGGTGGGAAGGAATTCGGAGGATTGACTTGGGTCTGCGCGCGCGAGCAAGATCCCTCGTGGGGGGATTCAAGGGCGGCAACCCTGCCTCGGCATCGGAATGCGGGGGCGGGTGCCGACCCGTGAGGACGGGAGTCGGCGATGGGCGATCTGCGGGAGGAGCGGGCGCTGGCGCTGTTGCGCGGGCTTGGCGCGGAGCGGGTCGCGCATCCCGGCGGGACGCTGCTGGCGCACCTGGGGCGGGTCCGCGATCTGCTCGGCGCGTGGGGGGCCCGGCCCGATCTGCGGCTCGCCGGCCTGTGCCATGCGGTGTACGGGACGGACGGCTTCCCGGTGGCGCTGCTGCCGGTGGGGCGGCGGGCCGAGGGGGCGGGGGCCGTCGGCGTGGAGGCGGAGCGCCTTGCGTACGTG
>NZ_RPSE01000677.1:0-1541 GCF_003949955.1 Streptomyces sp. WAC05292 | reverse complement strand
GGGCGAGCGGGACTGAGCGTCGGGCCGGACAGGCCTGGGCGCTGTCGGCCCGAAGCGCCACCGCTCCTTGGTATGGACCTGACAAACGCCGTCGGCTAGCGTAACGCCGACCGTCCCTGAGAGCGCTCTCAGGCGTGCGTCCCCACACCAGGAGGCCTCGTGAAACACACCAGCCCCTTATGTGCCGCCGTCACAGCCCTGCTCCTGACCGTCGGGCTGGGCGCCGCCGACGACCGCGCGGCGAGCGCCGCCCCGCTGCCGGAGCCCGCCGCGGCATCGTCCGCCGCAGCGCCGTCCGCCTCGGCCGGACTGCTCGACGCGATGCGCCGAGACCTCGGACTCACCGCTTCCCGCGCCGAGGAACGGCTGCGCGCGGAAAAGGCCGCCGCCGCCCTGGAGGCGACCGCACGGAAGGCGGCGGGCGGTGCGTACGGCGGCTCATGGTTCGAGCCGTCCACCGGCCGGCTCGTCGTAGCGGTGACCGGCCGCGCGGAGGAGTCCGCGGTGCGGGCACTGGGCGCCGACACCCGCCTCGTCCGGCACAGCGCCGCGGCGCTGGACCGCGCCAAAGCGCGCCTGGACACGCTGGGCGCGCCCGCCGGGGTCGCCGGCTGGCACGTCGACCCGCGGACCAACAGCGTCGTCGTCACGGTCGTCCGCACCGAGCGGGAGGCCCCCGCCGTGCGGGCGTTCGTCGAGGAGGCGCGGGCCGGCGGCCCCGTCTCGGTCGCCGAGACGGCGCAGGCACCCCGTACGTACGCCGCCGGCACCGTCGGCGGCGACCCCTACTACACCGGCGGCGTCCGCTGTTCGATCGGCTTCTCCGTGCACGGCGGCTTCGTGACGGCCGGGCACTGCGGGCAGGCGGGGGCCGCCGTGCGCGGCTGGGACGGGTCCGCGATGGGCACCTTCCGGGGATCCTCGTTCCCCGGCGACGACTACGCGTACGTCGCCGTCCACAGCGGCTGGTGGACCGTGCCGGTGGTGCTCGGCTGGGGCACCGTCCCGGACCGGCTCGTCCGCGGCTCCGCCGAGGCACCCGTGGGCGCCTCGGTCTGCCGGTCGGGGTCCACGACGCACTGGCGCTGCGGCACCGTCCTCGCCAGGAACGAGACCGTCAACTACAGCCAGGGCGCCGTCCACCAGATGACGAAGACCAGCGTCTGCGCCGAGGGAGGCGACTCCGGCGGCTCGTTCCTCAGCGGCGACCAGGCCCAGGGCGTCACCTCCGGCGGCTGGGGCAACTGCTCGTCCGGCGGCCAGACGTGGTTCCAGCCGGTCAACGAAATCCTCGGCCGCTACGGCCTGACGCTGCACACCACCTGACCCCGGCCCCGGTGCACACCTCTGCCTCAAGCCGGCCTTAAAGGATCGTTAAGCCGAGGGTCGCGCGAGAAAACCGCAGCTCAGAGGCGTGTGAGGAATGACGTCCGACGTTGCCGCGACGGCCGCTCCTCCGTGATACTCACTGCCTCGGGTGACATTGCGTCACGCTTGAGAGCGCTCTCGCACCTCTCTGTCATCCTTCACGGCTCGCCCGG
>NZ_RPSE01000676.1:0-1795 GCF_003949955.1 Streptomyces sp. WAC05292 | reverse complement strand
GATGCTGTTGGCTAATTCAGGGCACTGCGTGACGGCGGTTCCCAAGACCCGGTTGTGGTTTTGGGAACCGCCGTTGTCGTATGGGGAGAGTGTCAATGTCGATGCAGCCGAAGGAGCCGGGTGAGGTGCCGGCGGAGACGGCGCGGGTGGCGAAGGCCGCCTTCCCCAAGGGCAGCCTGGCGATTCGGCTGAGGGATGAGCTGGGTGCGTTATTCACCGATGAGCAGTTCGCCGGGCTCTTTGCCTCTCGGGGCAAGCCAGCCTGGTCGCCGGGTCGGCTGGCGCTGGTGTCGGTGTTGCAGTTCGCCGAGAGCCTGCCCGACCGACAAGCCGCGCAGGCGGTGCGGGCCCGGATCGACTGGAAGTACGCGCTCGGCCTGGAATTGACCGATCCCGGGTTCGACTACTCCGTTCTGAGCGAGTTCAGGACCCGGTTGGTCGAGGCGGACGCCGGACAGCAGATCTTCGACCAGGTGCTGGAGACTGCCCGCGCGGCCGGGTTGGTGCGGGCGCGCGGTCGGGCGAGGACCGACTCCACGCATGTGCTGTCCGCGGTCAGGTCGCTGAACCGGCTGGAGTGCGTCATCGAGACCCTGCGGGCAGCGCTCAACGCGCTCGCGGCCGTCGCCCCCGAGTGGCTGACCGGCCATGCGGATCCCGCCTGGTTCGACCGGTATGCCGCCCGGCCGGACGATTTCTGGCTGCCGCAGCACCGCCGCAAGCGGATCGAGCTGGCCGAGCAGACCGGCCGTGACGGGATGCGACTGCTGGCCGATGTGTTCGCGCCCGCCGCGCCGGCCTGGCTGCGTCAGGTGACAGCCGTGGAGGTTCTGCGCCTGACCTGGGTGCAGCAATACACCCTCGACGCCGAGGGCGAGGTGGCCTGGCGGGACCCAAAAGACTGCCCGCCAGGTGCGAAACGCCTGGTCAGCCCCCATGACATCGAGACCCGAAACAGCGTGAAACGAGACATCAAGTGGGATGGCTTCAAGGTCCATCTCACCGAGACCTGCGACCCGGACGCCCCGCACCTGATCACCAACGTGCTGACCACCTGCTCCACCATCCCCGACATCAAAGCCACCGATCCGGTCCACAAGGCGCTCGCGGCCCGTGGCCTGCTGCCCGGCGAGCACGTGGTGGACATGGGGTATGTCGACGGTCCCCGCATCGTCACCGCCCAGCGGGAGCACGGCGTTACCCTTATCGGCCCCATGGCCCGCAACACCACGCGCCAGGCCAAAGGCACCTATGCCCAGGACGCGTTCACCGTGGACTGGGAGAACAAGACGGTGACCTGCCCGAACGGCGCGACCGCCCGCAACTGGCGTGATGGGCTCTCGCACCGCGGCACCCCGATCATCCGCATCACCTTCCGCAAGAGCGACTGCCGGCCCTGCCCGGTCCGCTCCGAGTGCATCAGCTCCACCGCCGCCGAACAGCGGCAGGTCACCGTGCGCCGGCAGCCCGCGCACGAAGCCATCCAACAAGCACGCGCCGCCCAGGACACCCCCGAATGGCGGGAACGCTACGCGGCCCGCGCCGGCATCGAGGGCACGATCTCCCAGGCCGTCCACACCAACGGACTGCGGCACAGCCGCTACCGCGGACTGTCCAAGACCCGGCTCCAGCACCACCTCACCGCGGCCGCGATCAACCTCGCCCGCATCGACGCCTGGTGCTCGGACAGACCCCGCGCCCGCACCCGCACCACACCCCTAGAAGCACTCCGCCCTGCCGACCAGAGGCCGGCAGGGCGGAGAAAGCTACGTGCCCTCAATTAGCCAACAGCATC
>NZ_RPSE01000675.1:0-1800 GCF_003949955.1 Streptomyces sp. WAC05292 | reverse complement strand
CGCCGGCGACGGCTACCTCTTCGCCGCCCTGCTCGCCTGCGCGGCCGGCTACACCGAGGGCGGCCGGCTGGCCCGCGACCTGCCCGGCTGGCAGGTCATCGGCTGGGCGCTGGTGGCGTGCCTGCCCCTCAACCTGGCGGGAGCCGCGGTCGGGCTCGCGTACGAGCCGGTGCACCTCGGTGTCCACGGCGTGGCGGGCCTGCTGTGGGCGGCCGCAGGCTCCACGTTCCTCGGCCTGTACGTGTGGTACCGCGGGATGGCGGAGATCGGCGCCCCGCGTGCGAGCCAGCTCCAGCTCGCCCAGCCGTTGCTGACCCTGCTGTGGTCGGTGGCGCTGCTGGGCGAGCAGCTCTCCCCGGCCGCGCCCGCCGCGGCCTGCGCGGTGCTGGTCTGCATCGCCGTGACCCAGCGGGCTCAATCAGGATGAATCGCCGTAAACTGCTGTCACCGGATCCAGACCGCCTCGGAGGAGGTCAGCATGCGCGCGACCGAGGGCGACCAGCTCGTGCAACACGGCAGGATCGTGGGGCAGCACGACAAGGTCGGCGAGATCACTCAGGTGCTGGGCGAGAACGGCAACCCCCCTTACCGGGTCCGTTTCGCGGACGGCCACGAGGCCGTCATGTCCCCGGGCCCCGACTGCGTGGTGAAGCACCCAGCGGAACCCGGGCACTGACCGGGGCGGCTCAGCGCGGCGGCACCGCAGTCGGGTAGTGGTCCGCGACGACCCGCGCCAACGCCCCCGTGGGGTCCGCGACCACCTGCTGCGCGGAGAAGTAGCAGTGGCCGCGGACCTCGGCGTACCGCTTGGCGAGCGCCACGTGCCGGGTCAGCTCCTCCGGGTCGCGCCACGCCGCGGTCGCGCTCTGCGGGTCGCAGCGGTACAGCCCCTCCCCGATGTAGAGGTCGACGCCGGTGCCGGCGACGGTCTGCGCCCACCAGGGGACGATCTTCGCGTAGTCGGCGGTCGGGTGGCCGATGTGCCAGTACACCTGCGGGACGACGTAGTCGACCCAGCCCTCCCGCACCCACTTGCGGGTGTCCGCGTACAGGTCGTCGTACGTGCCCAGCGTCTGCGTGTCCGAGCCGAGCGGGTCCCTGTCCCGGTTGCGCCACACCGCGAAGGGGCTGATGCCGAAGCGCGCCGAGGGACGGACGGTGCGGACGCGCTCCGCCATCTCGCGGACCAGGGCGTCGGTGTTGTGGCGGCGCCAGTCGGCCCGCGAGGGGAAGCCGCCGCCGTGGCGGGCGTACGCGTCGTCGTCGTCGAAGGCCTCGCCGGCGACGGGGTAGGGGTAGAAGTAGTCGTCCCAGTGGACGCCGTCCACCTCGTAGCGGGACACCGCGTCGAGCATGGCCTCCTGGACGAAGGCCCGCACCTCGGGCAGCCCCGGGTTGTAGTACAGCTTGCCCCCGTACGCCACCGTCCAGCCGGGGTTGCGGCGCGCCGGGTGCGAGGCCGCGAGGCGGGCCGGGTCGGCGTGGGTGTTGGCCACCCGGTACGGGTTGAACCAGGCGTGGAACTCCAGCCCGCGGGCGCGCGCTTCGGCGACGGCCGTGCCCAGCGGGTCCCAGCCCGGATCGCCGCCCTGCACCCCGGTCAGCCACTGCGACCACGGCTCCCGGGCTCCGGGCCACATGGCGTCGGCGGTGGGCCTGACCTGGAGCACCACCGCGTTCAGGCGGCGCTCGACCGCGGTGTCGTAGAGGGCGGTGAGCTCGGCGCGCTGCCGCGCCGCCGACAGGCCGGTCCGCGAAGGCCAGTCGACGTTCTGGACCGAGGCGATCCACATCCCGCGG
>NZ_RPSE01000674.1:0-1804 GCF_003949955.1 Streptomyces sp. WAC05292 | reverse complement strand
GCCCTGCCGGGTGCGGCGGACGCCCTGGCGGCGGTGACGCCCTAGACAGGCGGCCCGCCCCTGGGGCACCTTCGTCCGGCGGCCCGGACACCGAGTAGCGGTCGGTGTCCGGGCCGCCGGCCTGTCCGCGGGGCCGTCCGGCGGACCCGAGGCGGGCGGGCGGCGGCCGGGCGGCGGCCGGGCGGCGGCCGGGCGGCACAATGGGGCGGTGCTCCACGACCTCTTCCCGCCCGGCATCCAGCACGCCCTGGACCTCGCGGGCATCTTCGTCTTCGCCACCGCGGGCGCCCTGCTCGCCGTGCGCAAGAACTTCGACGTCTTCGGCATCGCCGTCCTCGCCGAGGTGACCGCCCTCGGCGGCGGGCTCTTCCGCGACCTCGTCATCGGGGCCGTCCCGCCGGCGGCCTTCGGCGAGCTCAGCTTCTTCGTCACCCCGCTCGTCGCCGCGGCCATCGTCTTCTTCCTCCACCCCGAGGTGCAGCGGATCAACCGCGCCATCAACGTCTTCGACGCCGCGGGCCTGGCCCTGTTCTGCGTGACCGGCACGACGAAGGCGTACGAGTACGGGCTCGGCCTCACGGCGTCCGCCGCGCTCGGGCTGGCCACGGCCGTCGGCGGCGGCGTCCTGCGGGACGTCCTCGTCAACGAGGTGCCGTCGCTGCTGCGCGACCGCGAGATGTACGCGGTGCCCGCGACCGTCGGCGCGGCGATGGTCGCCCTCTCCATCGCCTTCGACGCGCTGAACGCGCTGACCACGGCCGCCGCCATCGTCACCACCTTCGTGCTGCGGCTGCTGGCCATGCAGTTCCACTGGCGGGCCCCGCTGGCCTGGAACCGCCGCTCCGCCGTGTCCGAGGAGCAGTGACCAGCACGTCACATACAAAAGCTACCGCTTAGTAGCCTCGGGTTGTAGGCTCGATCGCATGGCATACGCAGCAGCCCAGGCCTCCATCGGCGACAGCGAGTTCGACCGCGACACCACCATCACCGAGCGGGCCGGCGAGCCCGGGGTGTACGACGCCGAGCTCTCGGCCGGATGGACGATCATCACCGCCGTCAACGGCGGCTACCTGCTGGCCATGGTCGGCAGGGCGCTGGCGGCGGCCCTCCCGCACCCCGACCCCTTCACGGTCTCCGCCCACTACCTCACCTCCAGCGAGCCCGGCCCCGCCGTCGTCCGCACCGAGGTCGTCCGCGTCGGCCGCACCCTCTCCACCGGCCAGGCCTCCCTGTACCAGTTCGACGAGACCGGCGCCGAGGTCGAGCGGATCCGCGTCGTCGCCTCCTACGGCGACCTCGCCGCCCTCCCGGACGACGTCCGCACCACCGCCCTCCCGCCCTCCATGCCGCCGTACGAGGCCTGCCTCGGCCCGGAGGCCGGCCCGGCCCCCATCCCCGGCAGCAACGCCATCGTCGACCGGCTCCGCCTGCGGCTGGACCCGGCCACCGCCGGCTGGGCGCTCGGCGCACCCTCCGGCAAGGGCGAGATGCGGGCCTGGTTCGAGCTGGCCGACGGCCGGGACGCCGACCCGCTGTCCCTGCTCCTCGCCGTCGACGCACTCCCGCCCACCTGCTTCGACCTCGGCATGATGGGCTGGAGCCCGACCGTCGAGCTGACCGCGCACGTCCGCCGCCGCCCCGCCCCCGGCCCGCTCCGGATCTCCATCACCACCCGGAACCTGGCCGGCGGCTTCCTGGAGGAGGACGCCGAGGTCTGGGACTCCGAGGACCGCCTGGTCGCCCAGTCCCGCCAGCTCGCCCGCGCCCCGCGGGGCTGACCCGCGGGGCGCGGGCGAGCTGGCGG
>NZ_RPSE01000673.1:0-1811 GCF_003949955.1 Streptomyces sp. WAC05292 | reverse complement strand
CACGAGGGCCAGTCGGGGTGCCTCCCCGCGCAGGAAGACGCCGGTCCGACGTCCGCGCCTGGACCGGCGTCTTCCTGCGCGGGGAGGCACCCCGACTGGCCCTCGTGTTCGGGCTGTTCGCCGCCGCCCTGGTGGCGAGCCTCGTGGGCCCCCGCCTCCTGGGCCACCTGGTCGAATCGGTCAAGGACGGCACCACCGCCGACCGGGTCGACGTACTCGCCCTCGCCTTCGTCGCCGTCCTCGCCGGCCAGACGCTCCTCGCCCGCGCCGCCCGCACCCGGGCCACCCTGCTCGGCGAACGGGTCCTCGCCCGCACCCGCGAGAACTTCGTGCGCCGCGTGCTCGCCCTGCCGCTGTCCGAGGTCGAGGCCGTCGGCACGGGCGACCTGCTCAGCCGCGCCACGACCGACGCCGACCGGCTCAACGAGAGCATCCGCCAGGCCGTCCCCCGCATCGCGCTGGCCGCCGTCACCCTCGTCTTCACCTTCGCGGCCATCCTGCTGACCTCGCCCCTGCTCGCCCTCGGCCTGCTGGCCGGCGTACCGTTCGCCGTGCTGTCCACCTGGTGGTACCGGCCGCGCGCCACCCGCGCGTACGAGCGCCTCCTCGCGCAGGAGGCCGACGTCCTGGCCGTCACGCACGAGACCGCGCGGGGCGCCGCCACCGCCGCGGCCCTCGGGCTCGGCCCCCGCCAGGCGCGCCGCCACGGCGCCGCCGTGGACGGGGTGGTCCGCACCCGGCAGCGCACCACCTGGCTGCAGACCATCTGGTTCCCGAGCCTGGACCTGGCCACCATGGTCCCGATGGCGCTGACCCTCCTCATCGGCGGACTCGCCTACCAGCGGGGCGAGGTGGGGCTGGCGGAGCTGACCGCCGTCGTCCTCTACGTCCAGGCCCTCGGCGAGCCCCTGAACGACCTGCTGACCTGGACCGACGAACTCCAGATCGGCAACGCCGCACTGCGCCGGATCCTCGGCGTCGAGCGGCTGCCCCGCGAAGAGCCCCGGCCGCCGGCCCCCACCGACGGCCATGCCGTCCGGCTCGAAGGGGTCGGGTTCGGCTACGGGCCGGGCCGCGAGGTGCTCACCGGCATCGACCTCGACATAGCCGCCGGCGAACGGCTGGTGGTCGTCGGCGCCTCGGGCGCCGGCAAGTCCACACTCGGCAAGCTGCTCGCGGGCGTGCACCACCCCACCCGCGGCACCGTGCGGATCGGCGGCGCCGACATCACCACGCTGCCCGTGGGGCAGCTGCGGCGGGAGATCGTCCTCGTCACCCAGGAACAGCACGTGTTCACCGGCACGGTACGGGACAACCTGCTGCTGGCCGGCGAGCAGCAGCCCGCGGAGGACGCCGCCGGGGACACCGCGGAGGACGCCGCCGCGGACGCCCCGCTGTGGCAGGCGCTGGAGAGCGTCCTCCTCGCCGACTGGGTGCGGTCCCTGCCCGAAGGCCTGGACAGCGAGATCGGACCGGGCGCAGCCCTCGTTTCCCCCTCCCACGCCCAGCAGCTGGCCCTGGCCCGCCTGCTGCTGTCGGACCCGCACGCACTGGTCCTCGACGAAGCCACCGCGCTGCTGGACTCCACCGCGTCCCGCCGCGTCGAACGCTCGCTGGCGGCGCTGATCGAGGGCCGCACGGTCATCTCGATCGTGCACCGCCTGGACTCCGTACGCGACGCGGACCGGATCGCCGTCATGGACGGCGGACGGATCGTCGAGCTCGGCAGCCACGACGAACTCCTCGCCGCGGACGGCGCGTACGCCGCGCTGTGGCACGCCTGGGACGCCGCCCACCGCCCCCGCCCATGA
>NZ_RPSE01000672.1:0-1818 GCF_003949955.1 Streptomyces sp. WAC05292 | reverse complement strand
GGCCCCCGCCTCCCCCGCCGTGACCGTCCCCGAAGGAACCCACACGCCATGACCGCGTACGTCGTCACCAGCGCCCCGCCGAACCCGAACGGCGACCTCCACCTCGGCCACCTCTCCGGCCCGTTCCTCGGCGCGGACGTCCTCACCCGCCACCTGCGACAGCGCGGACACGACGTCCGCCACGTGGGCTACTCCGACGAGCACTCCTGCTACGTGCCCCGCCGGGCCGCCGAGATCGGCTCCACCGCGCACCCGACGGCCCGGCTGTTCGGCGACCGCATGGAGGAGACCCTCTCGCTGGGCGCCATGCACCACGACTGGTTCACCCGCCCGCTCACCGACCCCGTCCACACCGAGTTCGTCCAGCGCTTCTTCCTCGACCTGTGGGAGTCCGGCGCGCTGGAGGTGCAGGAGCTGCCCGTCTTCCACTGCGGGCCCTGCGACCGCCACCTGTACGAGGCGGAGGTGCGCGGCTGCTGCCAGTTCTGCGCGGAGCCCTCCGACGGCGTCTACTGCGAGGCCTGCGGCCTCCCCCAGGACCCGGCCGGCCTCGCCGACCCGAAGTGCACCGCCTGCCGGACCGCCCCGGAGACGCGCACGCTGCGCCGCATCGTCTTCCCGCTGGAGCCGCGCCGCGAGGAGCTGGCCGCCTACCACGCCGAGGCGCAGGCCCGCGCCGAGTGGCGGCCCCGCCTGGTCGCCTACCTGCAGGGGCTGTTCGCGCGGGGCCCGCTGCCCGACACACCGATCAGCCGCGAGGCCGGCTACGGCATCCCCGTGCCGCTGCCCGGCTGGGAGGGGCACGTCCTCGACACCTGGTTCAGCGGCATCTGGGGCTACGCGGCCGCCACGGCCCGGCTCTCCGAGGCGAACGGCGACCGGTCGGAGTGGGAGCGGCTGTGGACCGACCCGGAGACCCGGATCGTCAACTTCATCGGCTTCGACTGCTCGTTCTCGCACGCCGTGCTGTGGCCGGCGCTGCTGCTCGCGCGGGGCGGGCTGACCCTGCCGGCGCAGGTGGTGACGAACGAGTTCTACCGGCTGGAGGGAGAGAAGTTCTCCACCAGTCGCGGACACGCCATCTGGGGCGGCGAGTTCCTGCGGCGGGTCAACGCGGACGCGCTCCGCTTCCACCTGTGCCTGACCGGGCCCGAGCGGGCGCAGAACAACTTCTCCATGAAGGAGTTCGCCGACACGGTCAGCACGGTGCTGGCGGGCTCGCTGGAGCGGTGGACGGACACCGTGCTCGACCTGCTGGGGCGGGACTTCGACTCGACCGTCCCGGCCGGCGCGGACGAGGCGGAGAAGGCGGAGAAGGCGGAGAAGGCGGACTACGCGGACGCCGGGGGGCCGGCCGCCGCCGAGCGGGCCGCGCTGCCCGGGCGGATCGCCGACGCCCTCGGCGCCGGGGCGTTCTCCCCGCAGCGCGCGGCCGACGTGCTGGCCACCGCGGTGGAGCGGGCCGACGCCGACCTGCGCGAGCTGGCCCTGCTGCGGGCCTCCGGCCCGCGTGCCCGGTACGCGGCGCGCCTCGCCGCGCACGCCGAACTCCTCGCCGCGGTCGCGGCGACGGCGGCGCCGCTGATGCCGGGCTGGTCGGCGTTCCTCTCCGAGCGGCTGGGCCTGCCGGTGGACCTCGCGACCCGCATGCCGGCCTGGCCGCAGGACCGCCTGCTGCCCCCGGGCAGCACCCTCCCGGCGTCGGTCCCGCTGTACTTCCACGAACTCTCGTGACCGCCTCCCCCGTGTCCGCACCCGCCCCCGCCGGACCGCGCGGGCCGCGGGGGCGGGTGCGGACACGGGGGAGGCGGTCACGAG
>NZ_RPSE01000671.1:0-1830 GCF_003949955.1 Streptomyces sp. WAC05292 | reverse complement strand
GGGGGGGCGGTCGTGGGGGGTGCGGTCGTTGGTAGGGTGGGGGTGGTCCCCCCGTGACGCCCTCCCGCCCGTGTCGCGGTCCCGGTGGGGGCCCCTTGTCCCCCGGGGTCCCCGCGGGGAGCACGACACGGGGGGAAGCACGACACGGGGGAAGCACCACCGCACCACGTACGACCGCACCACGCACGACCGCACCACCGCACGGCCGGCCCGTCCGGCCGGTGACGGCGGCCGCGGTGGCCCGGAGGGGGAGCCACCGCGGCCGCCGTGCGTGCGCGTACGGCCGCCGGGCCGCTTTAGGGTGGGGGCGTGTTCACCTCACAGGGTCCGAGCCTGCGCGAGCTCGCCGTCCAGGCCTTCTCCTCGGTCGAGCGGGGATACGACCTCCTCGCGCCGAAGTTCGACCACACGCCCTTTCGCACCCCGGACCGCATCCTCGACGCCGTCGAGGAGGCCCTCGCCGCGTCGGAGGGCTCCTTCGGGGACGGCCTCGACGTCTGCTGCGGCACCGGGGCGGCGCTCGGCATGCTGACGCGGCTCTGCCGGGGCCGCGTCACCGGCGTCGACCTCAGCGCGGGCATGCTCGCCGAGGCGGAGCGCGCCCACGGCGCCGCCGGCCGGGTCGGCTTCGTCCGCGCCGACGCCCGCGCCCTGCCGGCCGAGCTGGCCGGCGGCCACGACCTGGCGGTCAGCTTCGGCGCGTTCGGGCACTTCCTGCCCGATGAGCGGCCCGCCCTGTTCTCCGGCGTGTACGGGGCGCTGCGCCCCGGCGGGGTGTTCGCGTTCCCGATCGGGGCTCCGCTGCCGCCGTCGTCGCCGCTGTGGTGGGCGGCGGCCGGGTTCGACGCGGTGATGCGGGTGCGGAACGCGGTGTGGCGGCCGCCGTTCGTCATGTACTACCGGACGTTCCCGTGGAGCGGGGTGCGCCGGGACCTGGCGGCGGCCGGGTTCGCGGTGGAGACCATGCCGCTGGAGCACTTCGGGCGGCGCCCGGACGGCAGCCCCCGCTGGCGCCTGGTCCTGGCCCGCAAGCCGGTCCGGACGCCTGTGCCGGCCGGTCGGCTCAGGTGACGGGCGGGCGGGCGGTGCGCAGGGCGCGTTTGAGGACCTTGCCGCTCGCGTTGCGCGGGAGTTCGGCGAGGAACTCCACGGTCCGCGGCACCTTGTAGTTGGCCATCTCGCGGCGCGCCCAGGCGATCAGGTCGTCGGCGGTGAGCGTCGAGCCGGGCCGGCGGACCGCGTACGCCTTGCCGACCTCGCCGAGGCGCGGGTCGGGGACGCCGACGACGGCGACGTCCGCGATGTCGGGGTGGAGGCCGAGGAGCTGCTCGATCTCGGCGGGGTAGGCGTTGAAGCCGCCGACGATGAACATGTCCTTGATGCGGTCGGTGATGCGCAGGTTCCCGGCGTCGTCGAGGACGCCGACGTCTCCGGTGCGCAGCCAGCCGTCGGGGGTGAGGGCGCGGGCGGTCTCCTCGGGGTCCTCGAAGTAGCCCTGCATCACCTGGTGGCCGCGGACGAGGACCTCGCCGGGCCGGCCTGCGGGCAGGGCGCGGCCGTCGGGGCCCGCGATGCGGACCTCGGTGCCGGGGACGGCGCGCCCGGAGGTGGTCGCGACGATGTCGTCGGGGTCGCCGCGGCGGCACATGGTGACGAGGCCGGCGGCCTCGGAGAGCCCGTAGGCCGTGAGGACGGTGGCGATGCGGAGTTCGCCGCGGAGCCGTTCGACGAGGCGGAGGGGGACGACGGCGGCGCCGGTGACGACGAGGCGCAGCGCGGACAGGTCGTGCCGGTCGCGCCGGGGGTGGTCGAGGAGGGACTGGTGGAGGG
>NZ_RPSE01000670.1:0-1577 GCF_003949955.1 Streptomyces sp. WAC05292 | reverse complement strand
CTCGCGGCGCTCGGTGACGAGGTGGTCGCCGCACAGCCATGCCGACCACACCCGGTCCGGGGGTACGTGGCGGCCGCCTTCCAGCTCGTAGAACTCCGCCTCGATCGACGACTTCGGCAGCCTCTCCGCGGCCGCCCGATCGGCGTCGGAGGCGTCGTTGACGTACAGCTCGGCGGCCGTTTCGGGCAGTTTCTCGGCGAACGCGGCGGCCTCCTCGACCTTCTGGTGGAAGGTCATGACGGTGCGCAGGTTGTACGCCGCCGCGTGCTCCAGGAGCGCGGCCTGTAGCAGTGCCAGGCGCCGGCCCCGCTGCGCCTCCTCCGATTCTCCGAGGACGGGCGACGGATCCCGGATCTCGAGGACGTCGATTTCGAACCCGGCGAGGATGCCCCGTTCGATCGCTTCCGAGAGCCCCAGCTCGGCCAGCCACGCGCCGTAGGTGCCGTCCGGGTCGTCGGCCATGCTCGCGATCTCCAGCTCTTCGCCCCCGGCGCCCTTCTGCGGCCGGGCCGCCGCCAGGATCCGCGGGGTGGCGGTCAGGTAGAGCCGGAAGTCCGTCGGGATCCTGTCGTTGTCGTGGATGGCGGCCCAGGGCCGTCCGAGGTCGCCGGCGGTGCCGTGGGCCTCGTCGACGATGGCGAGGTCGAAGCCCGTCATCTGCTGCCCGTAGAGCCGCTCCCCGCCTGCCAGGGCGGCCTCCAGCGGCCCGCGGACCTTCCGCCGGCCCTCGGGTGCGTCGATGTCCTCCCGGTCCACCAGAGAGGCGTACGTGGCGAACACGACCACGGGCCCGTGCCCGGCCCACAGGGCGAGCTGGATCGGGTTGGTGGTGGTGCGCACGCCCAGTTCGTTGAGCACGCAGTCATTTTCCAGCGAGCACACGGCGATCATCGGGGCCCGGTGGCCGACCTGGCGCCATGCCTGGGCGGTCTGCGCGAGCAGGTCCAGGGTCGGGACCGTGACGAGGATCCGGCCGCCCGGGAAGGACTCCAGCGCGCACGCGGCTGCCGTGATCGTCTTGCCCGATCCGGTCGCGGACACGATCGTGCCCCGGGCCCCCTGCGGGGGTACAGATGACCTTGCAGGGAATCCCACCCATTTACGGAACGCTGACTTCTGATCGACCTGGTGCTCACGGAGCTGGATCATCGAGAGTGAACCTCACATGCATCTCTTGACAGACTCGATATGGAGGGGGCAAGCGACGGCTTAACGCTGCCAAGGGCCTATGGCGGGGCGATAGTTGACCTATATGAGGTGGTCAGGGAGGCATCGGTGCGAGAAAATGGGAAGTATGGACGAAGACTTCTGTGAAGTGATGCTCCTGCCCAGCTCCCATTGTGACCACTGCCGAACAGCGCGATCGGAGCTTCCCCGGAGGGTTTACGTCACCAAAGGCGGGAACGTCTACCACAGGACGCCTAACTGTGAAGGAATCAAAGACGGTCAGCGGTATGCTCGTTGGAGAGGAGACGAGATCCATGATGTTCAGTCCGTCCCACGCAGCGATGTACAGGCCCAACGAGGAGCCTGTGAAATCTGTCGCCCTGACCTGACTCACAAACTACCCTGAGCGT
>NZ_RPSE01000066.1:0-22512 GCF_003949955.1 Streptomyces sp. WAC05292 | reverse complement strand
GGGCCGGGGTGTCCTCGGGGGGCGGTGCCTGCTCGATCAGGACGTGCACGTTGGTGCCGCTGATGCCGAAGGAGGAGACTCCCATGCGCCGCGGTGCGGTCCCCTCGGGCCAGGGCCGCGCCCGGTCGAGGAGGGCGACGTCGCCGGAGGCCCAGTCGACGTGCGGGGAGGGCTCGTCGATGTGGAGGCTCCGGGGCAGCAGGCCGTTGCGGAGGGACAGGACCGCCTTGATGACTCCTGCGACGCCGGCGGCCGCCTGGACGTGTCCCACGTTGGACTTGAGCGATCCGAGCAGCAGCGGGGCCGGCCGGTCCCGGCCGTAGACGGCGAGGAGCGCCTCTGCCTCGACGGGGTCGCCGAGGGGTGTGCCGGTGCCGTGCGCCTCGACGGCGGCGACGTCGGCGGGGCGCAGGCCGGCGGCGTCGAGTGCCGCGCGCATCACGTTCTCCTGGGCCGTGCCGTTGGGGGCGGTGAGGCCGTTGCTGGCGCCGTCGGAGTTGAGGGCGCTGCCGCGGAGGACGGCCAGCACCTCGTGGCCCTGGGCGCGGGCCCGGGACAGGCGCTCGACGAGCACCACCGCCGCGCCCTCGGCGAGTGCGGTGCCGTCGGCGGCGGCGGCGAACGGCTTGCAGCGGCCGTCGGCGGCCAGTCCGCGCTGGCGGCTGAACTCGACGAAGGGCACCGGGGTGGACAGGACGGTGACTCCGCCGGCGAACGCGAGGTCGCACTCCCCGGCCCGTACCGCCTGCGCGGCGAGGTGCAGGGCGGTCAGCGAGGAGGAGCAGGCCGTGTCGACGGTGACGGTCGGGCCTTCGAGGCCGTAGGTGTAGGCGATCCGTCCGGAGAGGACGCCTCCGCCGACGCCCGGGGCGAGGAAGCCCTCGGCGGCGGCGTTCTCCAGGAGGCGGCCGTAGTCCTGGTACATGGCGCCGACGAACACGCCGGTGCGGCTGCCGCGCAGCGAGTCCGGGGTGATGCCGGCGTCCTCGCACGCCTCCCAGACGGTTTCCAGCAGGACCCGCTGCTGCGGGTCCATGGCGACGGCCTCGCGGGGTGCGATCCCGAAGAAGGCGGCGTCGAAGGCGGTCGCGTCGGCCATGAAGCCGCCGTGCCGGGTGGAGGCGGTGCCGGGGGTCGCCGGGTCGGGGTCGTAGAGGCGCTCCAGGGGCCAGCCGCGGTCGTCGGGGAAGGGGCCGATGGCGTCGCGCTCGCGGACCAGCATCTCCCAGAGGTCGTCGGGTGTGCGGACGCCGCCGGGGAGCCGGCAGCCGAGGCCGACGAGGACGACGGGGTCGTCCTCGTCTGCGGCAGCGGTGCGCGCGGCGGGTGCGGGCGCCGGGGCCGTGCCGGCGAGGAGCTCGTCGAGGTGCCGGGCGACCGCCGCCGGGTTGGGGTGGCTGAACACGAGGGTGGCGGGCAGGCGCAGGCCGGTGGCTCCGGCGAGGCGGTTGCGCAGTTCGACGGCGGCGAGCGAGCCGAACCCGGCGTCCTTGAAGGCGCGGCCGGGTTCGACCGCGTCCGGCGAGGCGTGTCCGAGGACGGCGGCGGTGTGTCCGACGACGAGGTCGAGCAGGATGCGCCCGCGCTCGGTGCCGGTCTTCCCGGCGAGGCGGGCCGCCAGTTCGGAGACGGCGGCGGCTCCGCCCGGAGCGGCGCTGCGGCGGGCCGGCTTCCCGGCCAGGCCGCGCAGCGGCGCGGCGACGTCCTCGCCCAGGGCCCGCAGGGCGCCGGGGTCGAGCCGGATCGGGGCGAGCACGGGCTCGTCCGAGGCCAGCGCGGTGTCCAGGGCGGCGAGGGCGTCCGCGGTGGGCAGCGGCCGGAAGCCGGAGCGGCCCAGGCGGTCGCGGTCGACGCCGTCGGTCATGCCGCTGGTGGCGTCCCACAGGCCCCAGGCCAGGGAGGTCCCCGGCAGGCCGGCGGCGTGGCGGCGGCGGGCCAGGGCGTCGAGGCCGGCGTTGGCGGCGGCGTAGTTGGCCTGGCCGAGGCCGCCGAGGATGCCCACCGCGGAGGAGAACAGCACCAGGCGTGCCTGGGGAAGCAGTTCGTGGAGGTGGAGCGCGGCGTCGAGCTTCGCCGCGAGCACGCGGTCGACGCGCTCGGGGGTCAGTCCGGTCACCAGCCCGTCGTCGAGGACGCCCGCGGCGTGGACGACGGTCCCGAAGGGGGCTTCCGCGGCCAGGGCCGCGAGGCCGGCGCGGTCGGAGACGTCGCAGGCGACGGCGCGGACCTTCGCCCCGGCCGCGGCGAGCTCCTCGACGAGGGCGGCCATGCCGGGGGCGCCGCCGCCGCGCCGGCCGGCCAGCACCAGGTCGCGTACGCCGTGCGCGTGGACGAGGTGCCGGGCGACGAGCTGTCCGAGGGTGCCGGAGGCGCCGGTCACCAGGGTCGTGCCGAGCTCGCCGGTCTCGGCCGGGGCGGGCAGGCCGCGCACGAGCCTGGTCGCGGTCGCGGTGCCGGACGCCAGCGTGAGCTGGGGCTCGTCCGCGGCGAGGGCGGCCGGGATCGCGGCGAGCGTGGCCGGGTCGAGGTCGGCCAGGTCCAGGACGCTGAAGCTGCCGGGGTGTTCGAGCTGCGCGGACCGTATGAGTCCCGCGACGGCGGCTTCCGCCACGTCGGTGTGGACGTCGCGGGTGACGACGACGAGCGTGGAGTCCGCGCGGCTGTCGTCCGCCAGCCAGTCCTGGACGAGGGTGAGCGCGGCGCGGACGGCCTCGCCGGGCTCGCCGGGGGGAGCCGGTACGAGGACGTGGCGCGCGGGGTCCGGGCTGGGCTGCTTGCCGAGCTGCCGGGCGAGTTCGGGGTCCGGTACGGCGTAGTCCTCGCCCGTGACGGCGGGCAGCGGCAGGGCCGCCCGGTCGGGGCGCAGCACGTCGCCGCGGTCGGGGCGGCGGAGGGCGCCCGCGGGCAGCTCGCGGAGCACGAGGGTGTCGACCGAGGCGACGGGCGCCCCGGTGGTGTCGGTGAGGGTGAGTCGTACGGCGTCGGGTCCCGCGGCGGACAGGGTCACGCGCACGGTGTCGGCGCCTGCGGCGTGCAGGCGCAGGCCCTGCCATTCGAAGGGGAGTGCGGGGCGGAGGCCGTCTCCGGTGGTGGGGAGGCCGCCGAGGGCGACGGGGTGCAGGCAGGCGTCGAGCAGGGCCGGGTGGAGGGTGAACGCGCCCTCCTGGCCGGTGTCCGGCAGGGCGACCTCGGCGTGGAGGTCGCCGTCGCGCCCCCGCCACAGGGCCCGCAGGCCGCGGAAGGCCGGGCCGTGGTGCAGGCCGGCGCCCGCCAGGGTGGCGTAGAGGGCTTCGACGTCCTGGGGTTCGGCGCCGGCCGGCGGCCACTCGGTGCCGGCCGGTGCCGGTTCGGCGGCGTCGGGGCGCAGGACGCCGGTGGCGTGCGTGGTCCAGTGGCCCGCCCCGGTGAGGGTGTGCAGGGTCAGTGCGCGCGAGCCGTCCTCGGCCGGGGCCGCGACGTCGACGCGCAGCCTGATGTCGCCCGTGTCGGGGAGGAGGACCGGGGTGAGCAGGGTGAGCTGGTCGACGGCGGCGCAGCCGGCTTCGTCCGCCGCCCGGGAGGCGAGCTCCGCGAGGGCCGCGCCCGGCAGGACCGCCTGTCCTTCGACGGTGTGGTCGGCGAGCCAGGGCTGGGATGCCAGCCCGATCCGGCCGGTGAGCACCAGGCCCTCGGCGGCGGGCAGGGAGGCGCGCAGGACGGGGTGGTCGACCTCGTCGAGGCCCAGGGCGCCCGCGCCGCCGGGGCCGGGGCCGGGGCCGATCCAGTAGGGCTCGGTGAGGAAGGTGGTGGTGGGCAGGTCGGTCGGGCGGGCTCCGGGCCAGAGCGCGGACCAGTCGGGGCGTACGCCCTTCACGTACAGCCGGGCGACGGCGTGCAGCAGTTGCTCCGGGCCGCCTTCGTCGCGGCGCAGGGTGTGGGCGACGGCGGTGTCGGTGCCGAGCGCGTCGACGGTCTCCTGTGCGCCGGTCGTGACGACCGGGTGGGGGCTGACCTCCAGCAGGGTGGTGCAGTCCCGCCGGACGAGGGCGGTGACGGCCTCGTCGAAGCGGACGGTTTGGCGCAGGTTCCGGTACCAGTAGTCGGCGTCGAAGGCGTCGGCGGCCTCGATCCATCGGCCTTCCACGGAGGAGAAGAAGGGGACGGCGGGGGCGAGCGGCCTGACGGGGGCGAGGGATTGGAGGATCCGGGTGCGGACGGCCTCCACGTGGGCGCTGTGCGAGGCGTAGTCCACGTCGACGCGCCGGGCGCGTACGCCGTCCTCCTCGCATGCCGCGAGGAGTTCGTCGAGGGCGTCGGCGTCCCCGGAGACGACGACGGAGGCGGCGCCGTTGACGGCGGCGAGCGACAGCCTGCCGTCCCAGCGGCGGAGCCGGTCGCGCGCCTCGTCGGCGCTCAGCGCGAGGGACACCATGCCGCCGCGGCCCGCGAGCGCGGTCAGGGCCCGGCTGCGCAGGGCGACGACACGGGCGGCGTCCTCGAGGGTGAGGGCCCCGGCGACGCAGGCGGCGGCGATCTCGCCCTGGCTGTGCCCGGCGACGGCGGCCGGGCGGATGCCGAGGGAGCGCCACACCTCGGCGAGGGAGACCATGACGGCGAACAGGGCGGGTTGGACGACGTCGACCCGGTCCAGTTCCTGTTCGCCTCGGAGCACGGCGGTCAGGCGGAAGTCGACGTGGGGGGCGAGGGCGCGCTCGCACTGCTCGATCCGCTCGCGGAACACCTCGTTCGTGTCCAGCAGGCCCACGGCCATGTCGCGCCACTGCGACCCCTGGCCGGGGAAGAGGAAGGCCACGCCGCCGGGCGGCCCGGTGACCCCTTCGACGACGGCGGGCGAGGGCCGGCCGGCGGCGAGGTCGTCCAGTGCGGCGAGGAGTTCGGCCCGGTCGCCGCCGAGGACGGCCGCGCGGTGCTCGTGGGAGGCGCGGGTGGTGGCCAGGGAGAGGGCGACGTCCTCGGGGCGCGGTTCCTGCGGGCGGCCGGTCAGGAAGGCGGCGAGGGTGGCGGCCTGGGCGCGCAGGGCGGCGTCGGAGCGGGCGGACAGGGTCCACGCCAGGGGGCCGGGCGGGGCCTGCGGCGCCGCGGGCGGCTCGGTGGGTCCGGTGTTCCCGGCGGCCCCGGCGTCGTCGGCGGCTCGCGCCTTGCCGGCGTTCCGGGGGCCCTCGGCGTCCGCCGTGTCGGCCGGGCGCCGGGCGTCGGGCCGTCCGCCGGTCCGGTCGTCCGCGGGGAGCGGGGGCTCCTCCAGGATCACGTGGGCGTTGGTGCCGCTGACGCCGAAGGAGGACACGGCGGCCCGGCGGGGCTCCGCGCCGGCGGGCCAGGGCGCCTCCTCGGCGAGGAGTTCCACGGCGCCCGCCGACCAGTCCACGTACGGGGACGGGGCGTCGAGGTGCAGCGTCCGGGGCAGGACGCCGTGCCGCATGGCCATGGCCATCTTGACGATCCCGGCGATGCCCGCGGCGGCCTGGGTGTGCCCGAGGTTGGACTTCACCGAGCCCAGGCGCAGGGGCCGGGTGCGGTCCCGGCCGTAGGCGGCGAGGACGGCCTGGGCCTCCACGGGGTCGCCGAGCGGGGTGCCGGTGCCGTGCGCCTCCACCACGTCGACCTGCCGGGGGGTCAGGCCGGCGTCGACGAGGGCCTCGCGGATGACGCGCTGCTGGGCGGGGCCGTTGGGCGCGGTGAGGCCGTTGCTGGCGCCGTCGGAGTTGACGGCGGTGCCGCGGACCACGGCGAGTACGCGGCGGCCGGCGGCCAGGGCGGTCGCGAGGCGTTCGACGACGATGACGCCGACGCCCTCGGACCAGGCGGTGCCGTCCGCCCCGGCGGCGAACGGCTTGCAGCGGCCGTCGGGGGCCAGGCCGCGCTGGCGGCTGAACTCCACGAAGGCCGCGGGAGTGGCCATGACGGTGGCCCCTCCCACGAGGGCCATGTCGCACTCGCCCCGGCGCAGGGCGCGGACGGCGAGGTGGAGGGCGACGAGGGACGAGGAGCAGGCGGTGTCCACCGTGATGGCGGGTCCGCGCAGGCCCAGGTGGTAGGCGACGCGGCCGGAGACGACACTGCCGGCGCCCTGGGCGCCCGGGTAGTCGTGGTGCATGACCCCGGTGAACACGCCGGTGCGGCTGTCGCGCAGCGCACCGGGGTCCAGGCCGGCCCGCTCGACGGCCTCCCAGGACGTCTGGAGGACCAGCCTCTGCTGCGGGTCGGTGTGGAGCGCCTCCTTGGGCGAGATCCCGAAGAACCCGGCGTCGAAGTGGGCCGCGCCGTGCAGGAATCCGCCCTCGCGGACGGTGGTCGTGCCCGGGTGGTCGGGGTCGGGGTGGTGGAGCGCGTCCAGGTCCCAGCCGCGGTCGCCGGGGAACGGGGTGATCCCGTCCCGTCCCTCGGCGACGAGCGACCACAGGTCCTCGGGGGACTCGACGCCGCCCGGGTAGTGGCAGGCCATGCCGACGATGGCGACGGGTCCGGCGGACCGCTCCTCCGCGTCGCGCAGCCGCTGCCGCGTCGACTGCAGTTCCGCGGTCACACGGCGCAGGTAGTCGCGGAGCTTGTCCTCGTTGGTCATCGGGAGCGTTCCTCCAGTCCCGGCAGCGGGCTGCCGAGCTCGGCGTCGATCAGTGCGAAGACCTCGTCGTCGGTCGCCGAGGCGAACGCGGTGACGGATTCCGTCGCGGTGCGGGGTGTCAGCTGGTCGAGCAGGCCGCGGACGCGTTCCGCGGTGCGGTCGCGGGACACGTCGTCCGCGGCCGCCGCCGTGAGGGCGGCGGCCAGGCGGTCGAAGGCCGCGAACAGGGTCGGCAGGTCGGTCGCCCCGGACTCGCCGGCGAACCGCTCGTCGAGGTGGGCGGCCAGATCGGCCGGGGTGGGGTGGTCGAAGACGAGCGTGGCCTCCAGGGTCAGGCCGAGGGCCGCGCCCAGCCGGTTGCGGAACTCGATGGAGCTCAGCGAGTCGAAGCCGAGTTCCTGGAAGGACCGGTCGGACTCGATGCGGCCGGCGTCCGCGTACCCGAGGACGGCCGCCGCCTGGCCGCGGACCAGCGCCGACAGCCGGGCGCGCCGCTCGTCGGGGGCGAGGCCGGCCAGGCCCGGGTCGGCGGCGGGGGCCGCCTCGGGGGTGCGCACGAGGCTGCGCAGCACGTGCGGTACGGCGGTGGCCGGACCGCGGGCGAGCCGCAGGGCGGTGACCGCGGGGTGCGGTCCGGCGAGGGCCGCGTCGAGCAGGGCGAGGGCGGCCCCGGTGGGCAGCGGTTCGATGCCGCCGCGGGCCAGCCGGTCCCGGTCGGCGGCCATGCCCGCGTCGAGGGCCCACGGCCCCCAGGCGACGGACACGGCACGGCGGCCGGCCGCGGCGTGCTGCCGGGCGAGGGCGTCGAGGAAGGCGTTGGCCGCGGCGTAGTTGCCCTGTCCCGGGCCGCCCAGTACGCCCGCCGCGGAGGAGAACAGCACCAGCTGTGCCTCGGGCAGCAGTTCGGCGAGGTGGGCTGCGCCTTCCGTCTTGGGCCGCAGCACCCGCTCCAGGCGGGCCGCGTCGAGGGCGGTGACCACCCCGTCGTCCAGGACGCCCGCGGCGTGGACGGCCATCGCCACCCGGCGGCCGGCCAGCAGGGTCCGGAGGGCGGCGCGGTCGGCCACGTCGCAGGCGGCGCTCTCGACCCGGGCGTCCAGCCCGTCCAGTCCGGCGGGTACCGCGCCGCTGCGGCTGACCAGCAGGAGGTCGCGTACGCCGTGCCGCTCGACGAGGTGGCGGACCACCGGTCCGGCGAGGGCGCCGCTCGCGCCGGTCACCAGGACGGTGCCCTCCGCGAGGGGGGCCGGCGCGGGCGCGGCCGGTGCGGCCGGTACGCGGACCAGCCGGGCCCCCAGCACCTGGCCGTCGCACAGGCGCAGGTGCGGTTCGTCGGAGCCGAGCGCGCGGAGCAGCGGCGCCGGGTCCTCGGCGTCCACGAGGCCGAAGCGGCCCGGGTGTTCGGACTGGGCGGAGCGCACCAGCCCCCAGGCCGCGGCCGTGGCGGGGCCGGGGGCCGTGGTGGCGAAGACCAGCCGCGCCGACGCGAACCGGCGCCCGTCGAGCCACTGGCGGAGCCGGTCCAGCACCTCGGCGGCGAGGGCGCGGGCGGCACGGGAGGCGTCGGCGGGGCCGGCCGGTGCGGCCGGGACCGGCAGGACCACCACCGGCGGCACGTCCGCCAGGGCGTCCAGGTCGGCGGCGCGTACCACCTCCGCCCCGGCGGCCTCCAGGGCGGCGCCGATGCCCTCGGGGTCCGGGCCGACGACCGCGCAGCGGGCGCCGGGCGGCGGCTCGGGGGCTTCCACGGGCAGCCACTCCACGTGGTGGAGCGGCTCGTCGGGGGCGCCGGCCCGGCGCAGCACCACCGAGTCGACGGAGGCCACGGGTGCGCCCGCCTGGTCCGTGAGGAGGAGGCCGACCGTGTCGGGCCGGTGGTGGACCAGCCGTACCCGGGCGGCGGTCGCCGCCGGGGCGTGGACGCGTACGCCGGACCAGGCGAACGGCAGGTAGGGGCTGTCCCCGTCGAGGGCCGAGGTGAGGGCCACGGTGTGCAGGGCGGCGTCGAGGAGGACGGGGTGCAGGGCGTGCGCCCCGGGTGCCCCGCCGGCGGCCGCGCCGGGTACGGCGATGTCCGCGAAGACGGCGTCGGCGGTGCGCCGGGCGCCGTGCAGGCCGCGGAAGGCGGGCCCGTACCCCGTGAGCGTCCGGTAGAGGCCGGTGACGTCGATCTCCTCGGCGTCCGCGGGTACGGCCGCGGGCGCCGGCGGCTCCTCGGGCGAGGGTGAGAGGACACCGGTGACGTGGCTCGTCCAGCCGCCTTCCCCGGTCCGGGCGTGGACGGCGAAGGCGCGCGTGCCGTCGGGCCCGGGGAGGTCCGCGACGAGCCGCAGGTCGGCTTCGGTGGCCGCCAGCGGTGTGTGGGTGACGAGTTCGGCGATCCGCGGGCAGTTCAGCCGGGCTCCTGCCCGCAGGGCCAGGTCGACGAAGTACGTCCCCGGGACCAGGACGGCGCCGTCCACGGTGTGGTCGGCCAGCCAGGGCTGCCGCGCCGGGGAGATCCGCTCGCCGAAGACGTGCCCGTCCGGCAGTTCGACCTCTTGGGGCGCGTCCGGCGGGGCCGCGGACGGGGTCCGGGTGGTGGCGACCCAGTGGCGGTCGCGGGCGAAGGGGTAGCCGGGCAGCGAGAGCCGCCGGGGCCGGTCGGGTGCGGGCAGGGTGATCGCGGCGCCGTCGACCCAGGCCCGGGCCAGCTCGTGCAGGTCGCCGCCGTGGACCGGTGCGGCCCCGCGGCGCCTGCGTCCGCGGTGGCAGCCCTTGCCGGTGCGGAGCGCTTCGGCGAACTCCGCCGCCGTGGTCGCGACGACGGCGAGCCGCTCGTCGAGGTGGTCGCGTCCGGACCAGAGCGTGAAGGCGAGTGCCGCCGGGTCCGTGCCGGTGCCGGACCCGGCGCCGGCGCCGGCGAGGCGGTGCGCCAGCTCGGCCGGGGTCGTCCCCGCGTCGATGGGGAGCCGGACGCCGAACTCCTCCTCGACGCGGCGGGCCAGTGCGGTCAGGCGGGGGTAGTCGAGGCCGAGCTCCGCGAAGGGCTCACCGGGGTCGGCGCGCAGGCCCACCGCCTCGGTGATGATCCGCTCCAGGAGTGCGGGGTCCGCGCCCGGGTCGGCCCGGTCGGCCCGGTCGAGGTGGGCGAGCATCCCGGCCACCGTCTCGTCGAGCCGGGCGGCGTCCTTCGCCGACAGCACGAAGAGGCGGGGGCGGTCCTCCTCCGGGGCCTGCGGGCCCGGCACGGCCGGGTGCTCGGCCAGGACCACGTGGGCGTTGGCGCCGCCCGCGCCGAAGGAGCTGACGGCGGCGGTGAGCGGAGCCCCCGCGGGCGCGTTCCAGGGTGCCGGCGTGCGCTGCACACGGAACCGCGAGCCCTCCCAGTCCACGGCCGGGTTGAGCCGTTCGGCGTGGAGCGAGGGGGCCAGGGTGCGGTGGCGCATCTGGAGGACGACCTTGGTGAGGGCGGCGATGCCCGCCGCGGACTCCAGGTGGCCGATGTTGGACTTCACGGAGCCGATGGGCCAGGGCCCGCGGCCGGCGCCGAGGGCGTCGAAGGCCCGCTCCAGTGCGGTGATCTCGATCGGGTCGCCGAGGCTGGTGCCGGTGCCGTGGGCCTCCAGGTAGCCGAGGTCGGCGGGGTCGACCCCCGCCGCCGTGAGCGAGTCGCGGACGAGGGCGGCCTGGGAGGCCGGGTCGGGCACGGAGAACCCGCCGGTGCGGCCGCCGTGGTTGAGTGCCGTCCCCCGGATGACGGCGTGTACGTGGTCACCGTCGCGCAGGGCGTCGCGCAGCGGCCGCAGCAGTACCACGCCGACGCCCTCGCCGGGCACGTAGCCGTCGCCGCCCTCGCCGAAGGCCCGGCAGCGGCCGTCGGTGGACAGGAAGGACGACTGGCTCAGCAGCAGGTACTTGTTGGGGTGGACGTGCAGGTTGACGCCGCCCGCGAGGGCGGCCTCGCACGCGCCCCGCCGGATCGCCTCGACGGCCAGGTGCAGTGCCGTCAGCGAGGAGGAGCACATGGTGTCGAGCGCGATGCTCGGCCCCTTGAGGTCGAGGAAGTAGGAGACGCGGTTGGCGATCGAGGCGCTGAACGACGAGGGGACGAGGCCCGGTTCGCCGCCGGCGCCGTGCAGTTGGTACTGGTTGTACATCACTCCGGCGAACACGCCGACGGAACGCCCCCGCCAGGCGGAGGGGGCGTGTCCGGCCTCCTCGAAGGCGTGCCAGGCCTCCTGGAGGAAGAGCCGCTCCTGGGGGTCGAGGACGGCGGCCTCGTTGGGCGAGATGTGGAAGAAGGCGGCGTCGAACTCGTCGATGCCGTCGACGAATCCGCCCCAGCGGCCGTACGAGCGTCCCGGCACGCCCTTGGCGTCGCTGTGGATCGCACGGTGGTCCCAGCGGTCGGCGGGCACCTCGGTGATGCCGTCCCGGCCGGCCTTGAGGTTCTCCCAGAAGGCGTCGAGGGTGCGGGCGCCCGGGTAGCGTCCGCTGATGCCCACGACGGCGATCGCGTCGTCCGCGCCGTCCGCGTCGCCGGCGCGGTCGGGGGCGGCCGGCGGGTGGGACGCGGGGGCCGCCGCTCCGGAGGCGGCCGCCTCCGGAGCGGCCGGGGCAGCGGGGGCCGGGGCCGGGGCCGACGGTACGGCCGGGGCGGCGGGGGCGGACGGGACGGCCGGGGTGAACCGTTCGGTGATCTCGGACGCCGAGCCGACGAGCGCCACCAGGTGCGGCCGGCCGCTGCCGACCGCCCGCAGCATGATGTCCACCGCGGTCGGGGTGTCCATGCCGCGCAGGCCCATCCGGCGCAGCGCGCGGTCGTCGAGCGGCATGCCGCCGTCCGACCAGGCGGGCCACCCGATCGACACGACCCCCGGCCTGCCTTCGGCGAACCGGTCGAGGAAGGCGTTGGCGCAGGCGTAGTCGGCCTGGCCCCGGTTGCCCCAGGCACCGGCCGTGGACGAGCACAGCACGAGGAAGTCCGGTCCCGCCTCCCGGGTGGCCTCGTACAGCAGGCGGGCGCCGGTGACCTTGGGCGCCAGCACGGCACGGACGTCCGCGGCGCTCTTGCCCGCGACCAGCCCGTCGCGCAGCACGCCGGCGGCGTGCACCACCCCGTGCAGCGCGCCGTACCGGGAGAGCGCGAGGCCGACCACGCGGTGGACGTCCTCGGCGCGGGAGACGTCCGCCGCGACCACCTGCACCTCGGCTCCGAGGGTGGTCAGTTCGGCGGTCAGCGCGGCGGTCCGCGCGCTGTCGCCGGCGGTGCGTCCGCAGAGCACGAGCCGGGCCCGGACGGTCCGCGCCAGGTGCCGGGCGAGGGACAGGCCCACCCCGCCGAGCCCGCCCGTGATCAGGTACACGCCGCGGTCGCGCAGTGCCGCCGGCCGGTCCGGGGCGGGGACGGGGACGACCTCGCGCACCTGGCGCCCGCCCGCCTCGTAGCGCACCTCCGTGTCCGGTACGCCCGCGGCGAGTTCGGCCAGGGCGTCGGCGCGCTCCGGCGAGCACACCACCGCGGCGCGTACGCCGGGCTGCTCGCGGCGGAGGGTGTGCAGCAGACCCGAGACCGCGGAGGCCTCCGCGCCCGGGGGGACGTGGCAGACGATCCGCGCGGGGCCGCGCCGGGTGCGCAGGAGGGCGGCCGCGAAGCGGGTCAGGGCGACGGCCTCGCCTTCGACGTCGTGCGGATCGGCGGGGACCCAGAGCACGTCCGCGGCCCCGTGCCCGGTGAGCAGTGCCTCCGCGTCGTACCCGGTCCGCGGGTCGACGGTCAGCACCGGGGCCGGCTGCGGCGCCGGAACCGGTGCCGGCGGCAGGGGCGCGTCACGCCAGCGGGGCTCGAACCAGACCACCTCGGCGGGCGCGTCCCCGCCCGCGTCCTCGTCCGCCGCGTGCTCCTGCGGTGCGCCGGCGGCCGGGCGGGCCCCGCCCGCCGGCAGCTCGTACGCGCCGAGGTACGCGACGAGGTCGTCGAAGGTGCTGTGCTCGAAGAGCAGGGTGGGCGAGAAGTCGGTGCCGTACGCGCGCTCCAGGTCGGCGGCGATGCCCAGCAGCGCCGTCGAGTCCAGGCCCAGCTCGTAGAAGCCCGCCTCCTCGTCGAAGGCGGTACGTCCGAGCCGTTCGGCGAGCAGGCCGCGCACCAGGCTCGCCGCGGTCCGCCGGTCGGGGGCCGGTCCGGCCTGCGCCGCCGCGGCCGGCGCCGCCGCGCGCGGGGCGCCTTCCAGCCGGGTGATGGCGTCCTCCTCCCGGACGCGCTTGGAGGTGAGGCCGCGCAGCCACAGCCGGACGGCTCCGTCGGCGTCGAGGAAGCGCAGGTCACAGGTGGTCAGATCGCCGTCCGGGCCGGTGGCGCGGGGCGGGGTGGCGTGCACCAGGGTGCGGCTCCCGAGCGGCCCGCGGGCCCGGAAGGAGTCGATGAGCATCGGGATGTAGGGCCGGGCCCCCTCGCCGGCGCCGGCCGCGGCGAACTGCGTCGGCAGCAGGGTCGAGGAGTCCAGCGCGGCCGGGTGCAGGTGGAAGTAGTCCGCGTAGGCGGCTGCCTCCGGGTCCAGCGCCAGGTCCGCGAGCAGCTCGCGGTCACCGACGTGCAGGGTGCCCCGGGCGCGCATGAACGCTCCGTGCTCGATGCCGGTCCGGCGGACGAGCGCGTACAGGTCGGCCATGTCGGCCGTGCGGGGCAGGCCCGCGCGCAGGGCCGGCAGGTCGACGGCCTCGGCGGGGAACGGCACGTCCAGGTGGAGGCGGCAGTCGAGGACCGGCTCGGTCTCGCCGGTGGGGCGGCGGGTACCGGTGACCAGGATCCGGTGGCCTTCGGCGTCCGCGGAGAACTCCAGCCGCAGCTCGGTGTCGAAGTCGGGCCCGGCGGCCACGGGGTTGCGGAACAGCACGCGGCGCAGCTCCACGCGGGAGGTGTCGACGCCGCGGGCGCGCAGGATCCGGTAGATCATGTCGAGGAACGACACTCCGGGCAGGATGCGCGTGCCGTGCACGCGGTGGTCACGCAGCACCGGGTCGGTGCCGCGCACCACCACGGTGCAGGTCAGACCGTCCAACAGGTTCATTGCTTTCCTTCCGGCACGGCGGAGAACCGGAGCTCGAAGAACGGCGCGGGGGCCGCTGCCGGCGTCTGCTCGGGCTGTACGGGCGGTACGGGCTGTACGGGCTGTACGGGCTGTACGGGGGCGGGCGCGTCGAACCAGAAGCGCCGCCGCCGGTATCGGGGCGGGTCCAGCGGTGTACGCACCGGGACGTGGGCCCCGGGTGCCTGGCGCACCACCATGTGGGCGTTGGTGCCGCCGAAGCCGAAGGAGCTGACCGCGGCCCGGCGCGTACCGTCGCGGCCCGTGAACGCGCGCGGCTCCCGTACGGGGAAGAGCGGCGACTCCTCGAAGCGGAATCTGCGGTTGAGGGTGGCGCAGTGCAGCGTCGGCGGGAGCTGGGCGTGGTGGACGGACAGCAGGACCTTGATCAGCCCGGCCATGCCGGCCGCGCTGAGGGTGTGTCCGATGTTGGTCTTCACGCTGCCGACGCCGCAGAAGCCGACCTCGCCGGTGCGGGCGCGGAAGGCCTCGGTGAGGGCCTTCAGCTCCATCGGGTCACCGATCATGGTGCCGGTGCCGTGGGCCTCCACGTAGCCCAGCAGGGCCGGGGAGACACCGGCGTCGGCCAGGGCCGCCTCGATCACCTCGCGCTGGGCGCGCGGGTTCGGTGTCGTGATGCCCATGGTGCGGCCGTCGTTGTTGACGGCGCTGCCCTCGATCACCCCGTAGATCCGGTCGCCGTCGCGCAGGGCGTCGGAGAGCCGCTTGAGCAGCAGCGTGCCGGCGCCCTCGCCGAGGACGATGCCGTCGGCCCGCTCGTCGAACGTGTGGCAGCGCCCCGTGGGCGACAGGGCGCCCGCCCCGCTCATCCCGACGAAGGGCACCTCGTCGAGGAGGATCTCGGCCCCGGTCGCGAAGGCCAGGTCGCACTCGCCGGTGCGCAGGGCGGCGGCGGCCATGTGCACGGCGACGAGCGCGCTGGAGCAGGCCGTGTCGACGAGGACGGACGGTCCGCGCAGGTCGAGGTGGTGGGACAGCTGCGCGGCGATGAAGTTCTGCGCCATTCCGCTGATCGCGTGCGGGCCGGCGGCGGCGACGTGCGCGCCGTAGTTCGCCGCACGGGCTCCCGCGAAGACGCCCACGCGCCGGCCGGCGACCTCCTGCGGGGTGAGCCCGGCGTCGGCCAGGCACTCCACGCCGGTCTCCAGGACCTGCCGGACCAGGGGGTCGACGTACGCCGCCCCGGCCGGGTCGATCCGGAAGTACTCCGGGTCGAAGTCCTCGATGGCGTCGAGGAATCCGCCCCACTTGCTGACGCTGGTGCCGGGCTGCGGGTCGGGGCGCCAGAAGCGGTCCGTGTCCCAGCGGGAGGGCGGCACCTCCGTGACGGAGTCCGTGGCGGACATCAGGTTCCGCCAGAACGCCGCGTGGTCGGGAGCGCCGGGGAAGTGGGCGGCGATGCCGATGACGGCGATGTCCTCGCGCCGCGCGGCCGCTCCCCCTGCGGGGCGCGGCCCTGCGGACGCGGGGGCCGCCTCGGCCGCAGCCGGGGCCGGGACCCGGGCGGCGTGCGCGGCGGCGGGCGGCGCGTCCGGGACGGCCCGCTGCGAGGCGTCCGGAAGGTCCGGCACGAGGTCGCGCAGGGCCTCCGCGAGGAGGGCCGCGGTCGGGTTCTCCAGGACGGTCGAGGGTTCCGCGACGACGCCGAGTTCGCGCTCCAGCGCGGCGAGGATCTGGGCGATCATGATCGAGTCGACGCCCAGGTCGGCGAAGTCCGCGTCCTGCCCGATCTCGGCCGGATCCATCCGGAGCGTCGAGGCGAGCACCGCGGTCACCCGGCGGGCGAGACCGGCCTCGGCCGGCTCCCCGCTCGGGCGGGGGGCGGCCGGCGGAGCCGGCGCGGGCACCTCCAGCAGCCGGGCGGCGTCGAAGCGCCCGGCGTCCACGACGCAGGGCAGCACGACCGGGTCGGGGCCGCTCATGGCACGGTCCAGCAGGTCCAGACCCGCCTCCGGGGCCAGGGTGCGCAGGCCGAGGTCCCGGTAGGCCGGGGTGTCCACCTCGGGCATGCCGGCCGCACGCCAGCTCGGCCACTGGACGGACCGGACGACGGGGGCGCCGTCCCCGCCGGTGGCGGTGCGGTACTCGGCGACGCGGTCCAGCACCGAGTTGGCCAGCGCGTAGTCGCTGAGGCCCACGGCGAGCGCGGGCACACCGCCCGCGACGGACGAGTACAGCACGACGAAGCGCAGCGCATCGCCGGCGCAGGCGTCCAGGACGGCGCGGAGCCCCGCGGTCTTCGGTTCCAGGACCCGCTGCATGTCCTCGGTCCGCTTGCCGATGAACGCCGGGTCGCGCATGACGCCGAGTCCGGCGCAGTGCACGATCCCGGCGATCGGGCCGAACTCGCGCCGCGCACGGTCGAGCACCTCGGCGACCCGGTCCAGCGGGCCGGCCTCGATCGCGATCCGGACCCCGGGGCGTTCGAGGGCCGCGAGGTCGCGCAGCCTGGCCGCGAGGGCCGGGTCGGTGCCGGGGTCCGCGAGGAGTGCGGGCCACTCGCCCCGGGCGGGCAGCGCCGTACGGCCGAGGAGCACGAGCCGGTCGGCGCCCCGTTCGACGAGCCGGGCCGCGAGGAGCCGGCCCAGCGCGCCCGTCCCTCCGGTGATCACGACGGTCCGGCCGGCCAGGTCCGCGGACCAGTCGGCGCGGGCGGGCGCCGCGTCGGCGGGGCGCAGCACCGGCCGGTGCCGTACGCCGGCCCGTACGCAGGCCTCGGTCACCGGGTCGGTCGCCGCGAGTTCCGCGGCGACCGCCTCGCGCAGCGCGTCCGGCTCCAGGGTGTCGAGGTCCAGGGTGCGGGCTGCCAGGCCGCGGTACTCGGCCGTGAGCATCCGGACGAGGCCCGCGTGGGCCGCTCCGCGCAGCGTGGGCCGCTCTGTCCGGAACGCGGCGAGTTCCCGGGTGAGGTGGAGGTAGGTGAAGCCCCGGGTGCGGTTCGCGGTGACCAGCTCGCGCAGGAGCGCGATCCGCGCCCAGTCGGGCTCCGGTGCGGCCTGCGCGGTGTCGGCCGGGTCTGCCGGGTCTGCCGGGTCGGCCAGGTCGGCCAGGTCGATCAGGGCCGTCGCGGCGCGGGCGGCTTCCGCGATCCGCCGGGCGGCGTCCGCGTCGCCGCCGTCCATGCGGACCACCGTGGCGGCGGGCCCGAAGGCCTGCGCGGCGAGGTGCTCGTTCCCGGCGCGGGCCAGGACCACGATTCCCGCGGGCAGTTCGGCCGGGGGCAGCGGGGCGGCCTCCCAGCGCTTGACCAGGAGCAGTGCGGGGTCCTGCGGGGCGGCCGGGCCCCCGGCCGCGGCCGGTGCCGCGAGCCAGTGCCGTTCGCGGGCGAACGGGTAGGTCGGCATGGACGCCAGGGGCGGCCGGTCGGTGCGCAGCGCGGTCCAGTCGATGTCGGCGCCGTCCTGCCAGAGCCGTGCGAGCCGGTCGAGCCGTCCCTCCCGGACCAGCCGGGCGAGGTACTCGGCTCCCTCGGGTTCGGACAGCCAGGCGTGGTCGGCGTCCGTGCCGGCGGGGGCCCGCTCGGCCGCGAGGAAGCCGGCCAGCTGCTCGCGCAGGTCGCGGGTGGAGCGGGCGACCACCGCGAGCCGGGCGGCCATGGGGACGCGGGCGGCCTGGGAGGTGTACGCGAGGGAGGCCAGCGACGCCCCGGCGTCCGTGCCCGTGCCCGTGCCCGCGTCCGCGTCCGCGTCCGCGTCGAGGAACTCCACCATGGCGGCGGCGTACCGGCGCAGGGCGGCTTCGTCCCTGCCCGACAGGAGGAACACCTCCGGGGTGTCGTCCCGCGGCGGGGCCGGGGGCGCGCCGGCGGGCGCCTCCTCCAGGACCACGTGGGCGTTGACCCCGCCGAAGCCGAAGGAGCTGACGCCCGCGCGCAGCGGCAGCGGCGTGCCGTCGGCCGCCGCGGGCTCCCAGGGGGCGGTCCGCCGCACGGGCCGGAACGGTGTGCCGGTGAGATCGATGCGCGGGTTGAGCGTGTGCAGGTGCAGCGTCTTCGGCAGCGTGCGGTGCCGCATCGCCAGCACCACCTTGATGACGCCGGCGATGCCCGCGGCGGGCTCCAGGTGTCCGATGTTGCTCTTCACGGTGCCGATGCCGCAGGGCGTGGCGGGTCCGCCGGCCAGGGCCCGGTGGGCCCGGACGAGGCCGTCGATCTCCACCGGGTCGCCGAGCGCGGTCCCGGTGCCGTGGAGTTCGGTGTAGGACACCGTCTCGACCGGTACCCCGGCGTCTTGGTACGCCTCGGCCAGCAGGGCGGCCTGGGCCTCGGGGTTGGGGGCGGTCAGCGACGAGGCGTGTCCGCCGTGGCCGACCGCGCTGCCGCGGATCACCGCGTGCACCCGGTCGCCGTCGGCGAGGGCGCGGGAGAGCGGCTTGAGGACGAGGACGCCCACGCCCTCTCCCTTGACGTATCCGTCGGCGGTGGCGTCCAGCGCCTTGCAGCGGCCGTCCGGGGAGAGCACCCCGAGCTGGTTCCCGGCCACCACGGTCTGCGGCGAGAGGACGAGGCTGACGCCGCCGGCGATGGCGAGTTCGCTCTCCCCGGCGCGCAGGGACCGGACGGCGCGGTGCAGCGCCACCAGGGAGCTGGAGCAGGCGGTGTCGATGCTCTCGCTCTCGCCCTTGAGGTCCAGCAGGTAGGAGATGCGGTTGGCCAGGATCGTCCGCGCGAGCCCGGTGCCCGCGTGGGGGTTGACCTGCTCGCCGCGCAGCACCATCGACTCGTAGTCGTTGAACTGGACGCCGGCGAACACGCAGACGCGGCGGCCCGCGAGCCGGTCGGCCCGGCAGCCGGCGTCTTCGAGGGCGGTCCAGGTGTGTTCGAGGAACAGCCGGTGCTGCGGGTCCATGACCTCGGCCTCGGCGGGCGAGATCTTGAAGAACCGTGCGTCGAACCGGTCGACGTCGCCCAGGAACCCGCCCCAGCGGGCGGTGCCGCCGAAGCGCCGGGACACCTCCTGCCAGTCCCAGCGGTCGGCCGGCGTCTCGGTGACGAGGTCGTCGCCGTCCCTGAGGTGCCGCCAGAACTCCTCCGGGTCCGCAGAGCCCGGGAAGCGCCCGGACATGCCGATGACGGCGACGGCGTCGTCCCGGTCGGGCCCGGTGGAAGGAGCGGCGGACGGGGCGGCGGCGGGGCTGACGGCAGGGCTGACGGCGGTGGCCGCGGGTCCGGCCGCGGGTCCGGTGGCCGCGGCGGGTGCCGCAGCGGGTGCCGCCGCCCCGGGGTGCTCCGCCAGCAGGTGGCGGGCGAGCCGCTCGACGGTGTTCTCGGCGAACAGGGCCGTCGTCGGCACCGATATGCCGTAGCGCTCCTCCAGGGCCGCGGAGAGGGACTGGAGCCCGAAGGAGTCCAGTCCGTACTCCCCGAAGCCGGCCTCCGGGTCGAGTGCCTTCGGCTCCAGGCCGACCAGCCGGGCGACGAGCTCCCGCAGCTGCCCGGTCAGCTCGCCCGCGTGCACGGGAGCGGAGGCCGCGGAAGGGGCCTCGGGAGCGGGCGCCCGCGCGGGCCGGCGGGTGTCGTTCGCGTGCTCCCGGATCCGCATCGCGGCGACCTGCCCGCGCATCCGCTCGGGCTCGCCGGGCAGGACGGCGACCTGGGGGCGTCCCAGCCGCAGGACGAGGTCGAGCAGCCGCTCGCCCTCTTCGGCCTCCAGGTAGCGGAAGCCGGTGTCGGCGAGGTAGCGGCGCTCGTCCTCGGCATCGACGTGCATGCCTCCGGCGCGCCACATGGGCCAGTCGACCGAGACCGTGCGCCCGCTGCGGCGGCCCGCGCGGCGCAGGGCCTCCCGCTCCTCGGCGAAGCCGTCGAGGTAGCGGGCGCCGACGGCGTAGTCGACCAGGCCGTAGTCGCCGAGCTGCCCGGCCAGCGAGGAGTACAGGACGAACAGGTCCAGCGGTTCGTCGCGGGTCACCTCGTCGAGGACGCGGGTGCCCTCGAAGCGGGCCCGCAGGTGGGCGCGGAACTCCGCGAGGCCCTTGCCGGGCAGCGGAGTGCGCGAGGCGGTCGCCGCCAGGTGGAAGACCCCGTGCAGGGCGCCCCACTCCTGCTTGACGTCCGCCACGACGCGGGCCATGGCCGCCTCGTCCTCCACGGAGGCCTGGAAGTAGGCGACCTCGCCGAGGGCGCGCAGGCCGGCGAGCTGCCCGGCCCGGTCCGCGGCGGGCGAGCGGCCGGTGAGCGCCACTCGGGCGCCGCGCGCCAGGAGGGTGCGGGCGAGCAGCAGTCCGAGGCCGCCCGCGCCGCCGGTCACCAGGTGGACGGTGCCCGGACGCAGCGGGGACGGTGTGACGGGGCTCGGGTCGGCCTCGGTGAGCACGCGTACGGTGCGGCCGTCCGCGGAGAGCCGGACCGCCGCCGAGGAGAGCCGCTCGGCTGCCGCCTCGGCGAGCAGGGCGGCCGGTTCGACCCGGCCGGCGACGCGTACGACGCCGAAGGCGGTACCGGGCAGCGCGGCGCGCAGCGAGGCGTCGAACCCGCCCCAGGCCTCCGCCATCGCGCCCTCGGGCACCAGGACCTGGATCCGCGCGGCGGCCCGGGAGGCCGCCATGGCGCGTACGAGCAGGAAGACGGACTCCAGCCCCAGGTCGGGGCGTTCGGGGTGGAGCAGGGGCCACTGGTGCACGATGCGGTCCGCTCCGGCTTCGAGCAGCCGGGCGTAGTCCTCGGCCTCGCCGGGGCGGATCGTGACGGTGGCGCCCTCGTCGGCGTACGCGGATCCGGCGCGTACGGTCACGGCGCCGGGGACCGGGAGGTCGCCGAAGACGAGCACCCGGCCGGGGTGCGGGGCGGCGGGCGGTACGGGTTCGGCCACCCATGCGGCCGTGAAGAGGCTGACGGGTGCCGGGTCGGCGGGGCCGTCGGCCCGCCGGGGGCCGGAGGCCGGCGCGGCGGACCCGCCGCCGCCCGCCGGGTCCGGAGCCGCAACGGCCTCGGCGGCCGGCTCCCCGACAGCCTCGGCGGCCGGCGCCGGGAAGGCCTCGGCGGCCGGCGCCGCCGCGGCTCCGTCGGTGAACCAGTGCCGTTCGGCGGCGAAGGGGTACGGGGGCAGCGGGCGCAGCCTCGGCAGCCGCTCCCACCGGCCGGACCAGTCGACCGTCGCGCCGCGCACCCATGCCGCGGCGGTCTCCTCGTCGCCCCGCCCGTCGAACGGGGCGCGGTCGGCGTGCCGTTCCACGCGCCCCCGGTGGATGCCGGCGGTGTCTCCGGCGAGGTGGCGGCGCAGGGCGGCCACTGCCTGCTCTCCCGAGTCGGCGACGAACGCCAGGCGTTCGGCGTGTTCGGTGCGGCCGCACTGGAGGGTGCGGGCGGTGCCGTCGAGGTCGTGCTGCCAGGTGTCCCGGGCGTCGACGAGGGAGCGCGCGGCTGCCCGCAGCCGCTCCGGGTCGCGGGCGGAGAGGACGAACACCGCCGGGCGGCCGGAGGGCTCCGGCTCGTCGGCCGGGTACTCCTCCAGCACGACGTGGGCGTTGACCCCGCCGTAGCCGAAGGAGCTGACCCCGGCGCGGCGCGGGACACCGGGGGCCGCGGGCTTCCAGTCGCGTGCCCCGACCGCGATCTCGCAGGCCGTGCCCTCCAGCCCCAGGTGCGGGTTGAGTTCGGGGCCGTGCGGGTCCCCGGTGATCCGTCCGTGCCGCAGGGACAGCAGGACGCGCAGCACGGCGGCGATGCCCGCAGCCGGCTCCAGGTGGCCGATGGTGTTCTTCAGGGCCCCCAGGGCGCAGTGCGGGGCGGCGGGGGCGGGGTGGCCCCAGTCCCGGTAGAGCTCGGCGAAGGCCTGGCGCAGGCCGTTGGTCTCGGCGGGGTCGCCGATGACGGTGCCGGTGCCGTGGGTCTCGATGTACCCGATGGTCGCCGGGTCGACGCCCGCCTCGCGGTGGGCCTTCACGATCACCTCGGCCTGGGCGCGCGGATTGGGCGCGGTCAGCGAGTTGGAGCGGCCGCCGTGGTTGACGGCGGTGCCGCGCAGGACGGCGAGGACCGGGTTGCCGTCGGCGAGGGCCCGGCTGAGGCGCTTGAGCACCACGGCTCCGACGCCCTCGCCGCGCACGTAGCCCCGGGCGTCCTTGTCGAAGGCCCGGCCGACGCCGTCGGGGCTGAGCATGCCGGCCCGTTCGAGGGAGGCGAAGGTGACCGGGGACAGCATGAGGCTGACGCCGCCCGCGATGACCGTGTCGCAGTGTCCGAGCCGCAGGGCCTCCGCCGCGCGGTGGAGGGCCACGAGCGAGCTGGAGCAGGCGGTGTCGACGGGTTCGCTGGGGCCGCGCAGGTCGAGGTGGTAGGAGATGCGGTTGGCCAGCATGGAGGGGGTGAGGCCGGTCGAGGAGTAGGCGTCGGTGGCCGTGCCGGAGCGCTGTACGAGTTCGGCGTACTCGGACGGGCCGGCGCCGACGAACAGGCCGGTGTTGCTGCCGGCCAGGCGGGCCGGGTCGATGCCCGCGTCCTCGAGCGCCGACCACACCGTGCGCAGCAGCAGCCGCTGGCGGGGGTCCATCCAGCGGGCCTCGCGGGGCGAGATGCCGAAGAACAGCGGGTCGAAGCGGTCGATGTCCGGTATGAAGCCGCCCCGGGTGATCCGGGTCCGGTCGGGGTGCAGGGCGGGGTCCCCGTGGTGGGCGGCGGTGTCCCAGCGGTCGGCGGGGACCTCGCTGAAGAGGTCGCCGCCCTTCTGGAGGGCCGCCCAGAACTCGTCGAGGTTCCGTCCGCCCGGCAGGGTGCCGGCCATGCCGACGATGACGACGGGATCGTCCCGGCCCGGCACGTCCTGCGCGGCGGGTCCGGCCGGCAGGGGCGCGACGGCGTCCGGGTGCTGCTCCTCCAGCCAGGAGGCGAGGGCGGCGGGGGTGGGGGTGGCGAGCAGTTGGTCG
>NZ_RPSE01000669.1:0-1832 GCF_003949955.1 Streptomyces sp. WAC05292 | reverse complement strand
GCCCCACCCGGGCCCACCGGCCCGGCCCCTCTCAGCTCTTGCGGTGCCCGACCAGCCGCGGCTTGGACTCCAGGCCGTCCAACCCGTGCCACGCCAGGTTCACCAGGTGCGCGGCGACCTCCGCCTTCTTCGGCTTGCGCACGTCCAGCCACCACTGCCCCGTCAGCGCCACCATCCCCACCAGCGCCTGCGCGTACAGCGGCGCCAGCTTCGGATCGAACCCCCGCGCCTTGAACTCCAGACCCAGGATGTCCTCCACCTGCGTGGCGATATCACTGATCAGCGAGGCGAACGTCCCCGTCGACTGCGCCACCGGCGAATCCCGCACCAGGATCCGGAAACCGTCCGTATACGTCTCGATGTAGTCCAGCAGCGCGAACGCCGCCTGCTCCAGAAGCTCCCGGGGATGCCCCGCGGTCAGCGCCCCCGTCACCATGTCCAGCAACTGGCGCATCTCCCGGTCCACGACGACCGCGTACAGGCCCTCCTTGCCGCCGAAGTGCTCGTACACCACCGGCTTGGACACCCCCGCCTTCGCGGCGATCTCCTCCACCGACGTGCCCTCGAAACCCTTCTCCGCGAACAGGGCCCGGCCGATGTCCAGCAGTTGCTGACGCCGCTCCGCACCCGTCATCCGGACCCGGCGGCCCCGCCGGGGCTTGTCGCTGCTGGAAATGCTGCCGTCGATCGCCACGCCCCCCATCATGCCGGGTTCGCCGCGTTTTCCCTGCGCCGGGAGTCGATACGCGCCCCGGACGGCCACCGCACGTCCGTCGCCCACCCCGCCAGCTCGAACCAGCGGATCAGCCGTGCACTGGAGTCGATCTGCCCCCGCAGCACCCCGTGCCGCGCCGACGTCGGGTCCGCATGGTGCAGGTTGTGCCAGGACTCACCACACGACAGGACCGCCAGCCACCACACGTTCCCCGACCGGTCACGCGAACGGAACGGCCGCTTCCCCACCGCATGGCAGATCGAATTGATCGACCACGTCACGTGGTGCAACAGCGCCACGCGCACCAGCGACCCCCAGAAGAACGCCGTGAACGCCCCCCACCACGACATCGTCACCAGACCGCCCACCAGCGGCGGCAACGCCAGTGACAGCACCGTCCACCCCACGAACCACCGCGAGATCCCCCGCATCACCGGATCCTTCACCAGATCCGGCGCGTACTTCCGCTGATCCGTCTGCTCCTCGTCGAACAGCCACCCCATGTGCGCCCAGCACAGCCCCTTCAACAGCGCCGGCACCGACTCCCCGTACCGCCACGGCGAATGCGGGTCCCCCTCGTGATCCGAGAACCTGTGGTGCTTGCGGTGGTCCGCCACCCACCGCACCAGCGGCCCCTCCACCGCCATCGACCCCAGCACGGCCAGCACGATCCGCAGCGGCCGCTTCGCCTTGAAGGACCCGTGCGTGAAATAGCGGTGGAAGCCGATCGTGATCCCGTGGCACGTCAGGAAGTACATGAACACCATCAGCCCCAGGTCCAGCCAGCTCACCCCCCACCCCCAGGCCAGCGGCACCGCGGCCAGCAGCGCCGCGAACGGAACGACGATGAACAACAGCAGCGCGACCTGCTCGGCGGAGCGCTTGCTCTCGCCTCCCAGCGTCGCGGACTCGGATGGGACGGAACCCGAAGGCGCCGACGCGCCTTCGACAAGATCGGGACTGGTGGTCATGGTGGCCCCTGGAGGATGAGGAGAAGGCCCGCACCTACGGATGCGTAACCTACGGCAACGTAAGTATGGCAAAGCCCGGCCCCGCAACAAGGGGAGCCGCGGTCGACCGCGCCTACCCGCCGCACCCCCTGTGACACGCCCCACCC
>NZ_RPSE01000668.1:0-1833 GCF_003949955.1 Streptomyces sp. WAC05292 | reverse complement strand
GCTCGTAGGTGACCGGCAGGCCTGCGGGGGCGGTGCCGGTGGGGGCGACGCGGAGGGTCTTGAGGGCGAACTCCATGACCTTCTTGTAGATGGGGCCGCAGATCTGGCCGCCGAAGTAGCTGCCCTTGGTGGGGTTCTGGATGGCGCAGTAGACGGTGATGCGGGGGTCGTCGGCGGGGGCGAAGCCGGCGAAGGAGGCGGTGTAGCCCTTGTAGCGGCCGGTGGCCGGATCCACCCGGTTGGACGTGCCGGTCTTGCCTCCGACGCGGTAGCCGGGGATGCGGGCCTTGGTGCCGGTGCCCTCCTGGTCGTCGACGACGGATTCCAGCATCTGCGCGAGGGTCTTGGCGGTCTCCTCGCTGATGACGCGGGTCTGCTCGGGCGCGGGGGCCGGGGTGAAGCGGCCGTCGGGGCCCTTGGTGCCGCGGACGAGGGTGGGCTCGATGCGTACGCCGCCGTTGGCGACGGTGGAGTAGACGGAGGCGGCCTGCATGGCGTTGACGGAGAGGCCCTGGCCGAAGGGGATCGTGTACTGCTGGGAGGTCGACCAGGCCTCGGGGCGGGCGAGGATGCCGCGGGACTCGCCGGGGTAGTCCAGGCCGGTGGGCCGGCCGATGCCGAACTTGTCGAAGTAGGAGTGCAGGACGCGGTTGGCGTCGGGCTGGGTGGGGCCGAGCTGGCCGGTGGCGAGGATCGTGCCGATGTTGGAGGACTTGGCGAGGACCCCGTTGAGGGTGAGGTACCAGGTCGGGTGGTCGATGTCGTCCTTGAAGAGCCGGTCGCCGCGGTGGAGCCGGTTGGGGACCTCGACGCGCGTCTCGGGGGTGGCCTTCTTCTCCTCCAGCACGGCCGCCATGGAGATGACCTTGGCGGTGGAGCCCGGCTCGTACACGTCCTGGAGGGCGGCGTTGCCCATGGCGGCCGAGCTGGCGCGGGAGAGGTCGTTGGGGTCGAAGCCCGGGGCGTTGGCCATGGCCAGGACCTCGCCGGTGCGGGTGTCCTGGACGATGACGTAGCCGCGGTCGGCTTCGGACGCGCGGACCTGTTCGGCGATGGCGCTCTGCGCGGCCCACTGGATGTCGCGGTCGATGGTCAGCTCGATGTCCTCGCCGGGCACGGCGGGCTTCTCGTTGGACCCGGCGGTGGGGACGCGCCGGCCGCCGGACTGGGCGTAGGTGATGGTGCCGTCCCGGCCGGCGAGCTTGCGGTCGAGCGAGGACTCCAGGCCGCCGCCGCCGCGGCCCTCGGCGTTGACGTAGCCCAGTATCCCGGCGGCGAGGTCGCCGTTCGGGTAGACGCGCTTGCTGCTGTCCTCGCTGAACACGCCGGCGAGGACGTTGGCGCCGGGGCCGTTGTTGCGCTTGTCGGCGGCGGCCTTGTCGGCGAAGACCCGCTTGAGGTCCTTGATCTGGTTCAGGACCTGGGGGGTCTGGCGGCGGGCGAGGACGACGTACCGGCTGTTCTTCGTCTTCAGCTTGGCGGCGAGCTCGCCGGCGTCGGCGCCGAGGATGGGGGCGAGGAGGGCGGCCGCCTGCTCGGGGGCGTCGGGCGCCTTGCTCTCCTGCGGGGTGAACATCTGCGGGTCGGCGGTGATGTCGTGGGCGTCGACGCTGATGGCGAGGGCGACGCCCTTGCGGTCGGTGATCTCGCCGCGCTCGGCGGCGAGGGTGACGGTGGTGAAGCGGTTCGCGGAGGCCTTCGCCGAGTACGCGGAGGCGTCGACGGCCTGCACCTGCAGGAGGCGCACGGTGAAGGCGAGCATCACCAGGGTGAGGCCGATGCCGACCAGGCGCAGCCTCGGCCGGGGGCTGCCGAGCCGGATGGTGTGGGGGG
>NZ_RPSE01000667.1:0-1838 GCF_003949955.1 Streptomyces sp. WAC05292 | reverse complement strand
GGGCAGGGCAGGGCAGGCGTCGGCCAGGCTAGTGCCGTACGCGGGTTACCGGGCGGGTCGGCGTGCCCGCCGACGGGGCGTGTCACAGCCCGCCGTACCGGCCGCGAGCTCGGGTTTTGCCGTCGGCGCCGGGGCGGGGCGCGGGCCGTGCCGAGGGGCGCGCGGTTCACCCGTCCAGCGGCGCGCGCCCGCGCCGGGTGCGCCCCGTGGCCGGCGCGGAGGCCGCGGCGGAGAGCGCGAAGCCGCGGTAGCCGTCCCGCGCGGAGGCCTCGCACGCCTCCCGGTAGCGGTCGGCGCCGCCCGCGTACGCGAGGAAGACCCGAGGCTTGCCCGGCACGTTGGCGCCGGTGTACCAGGAGTCGGTGTGCGGGTAGAGGGTCGCGGAGGCCGTCTCCGCGACGTGCGCGCACCAGCGGTCCTCGGCCTCGGGGGTGGCGTCGATCTCGGTGAGGCCGGCGCCGCGCAGGTGGGCGATGCAGTCCGTGATCCACTCGACGTGCTGTTCGATGGAGAAGACCGCGTTGCTGAGGACGGAGGGGCTGAGGGGTCCGAGGACGGTGAAGAGGTTGGGGAAGCCGGCGGAGAGCAGCCCCAGGTGGTTGCGGGGGCCGCCGGCCCACTTCTCCCTGAGCGTGCGGCCCCCCTTGCCGATGATGTCCACGGCGAGCTGGGAGCCGGTCAGGGCGTCGAAGCCGGTGGCGAAGACGATGGCGTCGGCGGGGTGTTCGCGCTCCGTGGTCCTGATCCCCGCGGGGGTGATCCGGGTGAGGGGTGTCCGGGTGAGGTCCACGAGTCGGACGTGGGGCCGGTTGTAGGCGGTGTAGTACCCGCTGTCGAGGCAGGGGCGCTTGGTGCCGAAGGGGTACGTGCGCGGGGTGAGCGCCTCGGCGGTCGCCGGGTCGGCGACGATCGCGCGGATCTTGGCGCGGACGTGCTCGGCGGCGGTCTCGTTGGCCGCAGGGTCGGTGAGGATGTCCGTGTAGGTGCGCAGCAGGCCGCTGAGGAGGCCCGAGTTCCAGCCGGCCTCGTAGGCGGCCGTGCGCTCGGCCTCGTCGGCCTTGAGGGCGGATCCCGTGGGCGGTTCGACGAGGGTGCCGCCGCGTGAGCGGCGCTGGGCGGCCCGGTACGCGGGGTAGCGGGCCTTCAGCTCGGCGGTCTCGGCGGCGCTCAGGGGCCGGTTGTGGGCGGGGAGGGCGTAGACCGGGGTGCGCTGGAAGACGGTGAGGGCGGCGGCCTGTTCGGCGAGGACCGGGATGAGCTGCACGGCGGAGCAGCCGGTGCCGATGACGGCGACGCGGCGGCCCGCGAGGTCGGCGCCCTCGTGCGGCCAGTCGGCGGTGTGCAGGGTGCGGCCGGCGAAGGTGTCTGCGCCGGGGACGTCCGGCTTCTTGACGGCGGACATGCAGCCGGTGGCGAGGACGACGAACCGGGCGGTCACCGTCTCGCCTGTGTCGGTGGTGAGCCGCCAGGCATGGCCGGCCTCGTCGTACACGGCGCGGTCGACGCGGGTGCCGAGGGTGATGTCCCGGCGGAGGTCGAAGCGGTCGGCGACGTGGTGGAGGTAGCGGAGGATCTCCGGCTGGGCGGCGTACCGCTCGCTCCACTCCCACTCCTGGTCGAGTTCGGGCGAGAAGGAGTACGAGTAGGCCGCGCTCTCGATGTCGCAGCGGGCACCGGGGTAGCGGTTGCGGTACCAGGTGCCGCCGATGTCGTCGCAGGCCTCGAAGACGCGGGTGCGCAGGCCGAGTCGGCGCAGCCGGTACAGCTGGTAGAGGCCGGCGAAGCCGGCCCCGACGACGGCCGCGTCGAGTTGCGGCTCCCCGGGGGCGGGCCGGGGG
>NZ_RPSE01000666.1:0-1850 GCF_003949955.1 Streptomyces sp. WAC05292 | reverse complement strand
GCGGGGAGGTCGGCGGGGTCGAGGAGGAGGACGGAGTGGCTGCGGGGGCCGCGTTCGGGTGCGGTGCGGGCCCAGACGACCCAGGCGGCGGAGCGGGACGCGTTCATGATGACGTCCTTGCGCCCGCTGAGGGTGTAGCCGGAGCGGCCGGGGGCGGCGGTGAACTCGTCGCGGAGGATGGCGTTGGCGTGGGCGACCTCGTGGTGGACGATCGAGGCGCGGCCGCCGCGCAGGAGCAGCCCGGCGGTGTCGGCGCGCTGCCGCTCGGTGCCGGCGGCCCAGACGGCGGCGGTGCCGAAGAGCGAGGTGATGCCGTAGCCGAAGCCGAGGGCGACGTCGCGGCGGAAGACGGGGCGGAGGACCTTGGCGAGGAGGTCGGCGCGGGTGAGGCGGCCGCCGAACTCGGCGGGCACGAACTCGGCGCCCAGGCAGGTGTCGGTGAGCAACTGCTCGGTGGCCGAGGGGGGTTCGCCCCGGGTGTCGGCGGCGAGGAGCTCGGCGAGGCCGTGCGGGTTGGCGGGGTCGAGCGGGTCGCCGAGCAGCGCGTCGAGCCGCGCGGCGCGGGCGAGGGCGGCGGCGTCCTCGGGCGCTGCGGCGGGCGCCCCGGCGGGGACGGCGGCGGCCCGGCCCGGTGCTGCGCCGACGGGGCCGGGGACGGCGGCAGCGGTACCGGCGGTGGTCTCGGTCGTCGTGGCCATGGCGGCGTGGATCAGCTCCTTCGTCACAGGGCTCGGGGGGCTCGGGCCTCACGGAGCCGGGGGCCGGGCTGTTCCGCAGCCGGTCCGTAGCTGGTCCGTACGGACGACCAGCGTCGCGACGCCCACTCGACATCCACTCGAACCCCCGTCCAGCCTCCCTCCACGCCGCTGGGACATCCCGCGCGCCGACCCGCGGGCCTACCCGGAGAGGGGTACTAACCCTCCGCCGGAACCTCGGTAAGCCTCTCCAGCTCGTCACCGAGTTCCAGGACGATCTGGATCCCGCGGTGGGTGTACACCCGGATCTCCTCCCAGACGCGCCTCAGGGCTTCTTCCAGCTGGTGCACCTCCTTGGCGAAGTGCTGCACGGTGGCGGTGAGGACGGCGATGTCCTGGCGGTGGCCGGACAGGTCGTCGAATGCCTCGCCGGCCAGCGTGGAGAGCTGCTCCAGGGCGCCGCGCCAGAGATGGCGCACCTCGTCCAGTCTCTCGCCGAATTGAGCCGCCCGGATCTCCGCCTCGCGTCGGAGTTCCTCGTTCTCCCAGAGTTCCTCCTCCAGACGCATCACCTGGAGGCGGCCCGGATCCCGTTCCTTCAGCCAGCCCCTGAACAAGGCCATGCTGTGGGCAATTTCGTACTGCAAGTTGTAGGAGTCGGAACGGTTGGCCACGAGGGTGTGAAGCCCTGTGATGACGTCCGGTCGGAAGCACCGCCGGCCGGACAGCATCTTGGAGAGTTCCGAGGTGCTCGCCGCGGTGCGCGGGCGGCGGCTGTCAGCCGCCACCTCGTCGAGGCCCCGGCTCACCTCGGCCAGGGTCCGCCCGGCCTGTCTGTTCGTATCGCGCATGCGCTCCAGGAACTCACGCTCGGCCGCGCTCAGGTTCGCCGGCAGCGGGCTCGGGGGGCGGCCGCGACCGCGACCGAACCATCCGCCTTGCTCGTTCGGGGACAAAAGCCCTCCCTCTGCACGCCCACGACCGCGGGTGCTTTGTTGACCCGCGCCGGAAACAAGTCCTGCGCCGATTGTTGCCACTCCCGGCACAATTCCCGCGCCCGCAGTATCTCCGAGCGGGCACCGCCCAGGTGCCGGATCGGAGTAATGAACATGAGGGAAACGACCCGTGTCACACCGTCCCGCCCCCGCTCCCCCC
>NZ_RPSE01000665.1:0-1860 GCF_003949955.1 Streptomyces sp. WAC05292 | reverse complement strand
CCCCCCCGAGAGCCCGCACTCGTCGTGCTTGGGCCACCACCTGCAAGACCCGCGCACGACCCGCGCACTTGCACCGCAATGAAAGGCACTCTTCGTGCGTAAGAACACCAAGCCCACCGCCCTCGCCGCCGCCACCGCCGCCCTCGCCCTCGGCCTCACGGCCTGCGGCAGCGCCTCGGACCCCTCCTCCGCGGCGTCCGGCGGCGCGGCGGACGAGGGCAAGCCCCTCGTCGTCGCGGCCTCCCCGAGCCCGCACGCCGACATCCTGAACTTCGTCAAGGACAAGCTGGCCGCGAAGGAGGGCCTCAAGCTGGAGGTCAAGGAGTTCACCGACTACGTCCTGCCCAACACCGCCACCGAGCAGGGCCAGGTCGGAGCCAACTACTTCCAGCACAAGCCGTACCTCGACGACTTCAACAAGAAGAACGGCACCCACATCGTGCCCGTCGCCAACGTGCACCTGGAGCCCCTCGGCCTCTACTCCAAGAAGGTCAAGGCCATCACGGACCTGAGGCCCGGCCACACCGTCGCCGTGCCCAACGACACCACCAACGAGGGCCGCGCCCTCCAGCTGCTCGCCGCGAACAACCTGATCACCCTCAAGGAAGGCGTCGGCACCAGCGCCAAGCTGTCCGACATCACCGACAAGAAGGGCCTGGAGTTCAAGGAGCTGGAGGCCGCCACCGTCCCGCGCGCCCTGAACGACGTCGACGCCGCCGTCATCAACGGCAACTACGCCCTGGAGGCCAAGCTCTCCCCGGCCAAGGACGCCCTGGTCCTGGAGAAGTCCGAGGGCAACCCGTACGCCAACTTCCTCGCGGTCAAGGCCGGCAACGAGAAGGACCCGCGCGTCGAGAAGCTCGCCAAGCTCCTCAACTCCGCCGAGGTCCGCACGTTCATCGAGGAGAAGTACCAGGGCTCCGTCACCCCGGCCTTCGGCGCCCCCGCCTCCTGACCCCGCCACCGCGCCCCGCACCGGGCGCGGCCGCCCCGGGCACACGGCCCCGCACACCCGACCGGGCGTGCGGGGCCGCGTCCTGCCCGCGAGCGGGCAGGGGCGGCCATGCACACAGGCCGTTCGATGCTGCATGCTGTGGCTGGACGGCCCGCACGACGGCGCCCCCGCCCACCAGGTCCCGCACCACGGTCGCCCCACCTCTCAGGCATGGAGCTGCGCATGACTACCACCTTCCCGGACGTCACCATCAGCACGGACCGGCTGGTGCTGCGCCCCTTCGACGTGGAGGACGTCACCGCGCTCGCCGAGATGATGAACGACGAGCACGTCACCGCCTGGACCCCCGCACCGCACCCCTACACCCACGCCGACGCCCACGGCTGGGCCACCCGGCACGCCCACGCCGAACGCACCAGCGGCCGCGGAATCGTCTTCGCCGTCGCCGAGTTCCTCACCCAGCGCCTCGTCGGCACCGTCCACCTCAAGAACACCGACTGGCGCACCCGCAGCACCGAGGCCGCCTACATCACCGCCCCCTGGGCACGCGGCGAGGGATACGCCGGCGAGTCCGTCCTCGCCGTCGCCCAGTGGCTCTTCCGCGACCAGGGCTTCGAACGCCTCGAAATGCGCACCGCCGCCGACAACACCGCTTCCCAGCAGGTCGCCCAGAAGATCGGCTGCATCAGCGAGGGCGTCCTGCGCAACGCCTGGATAGCCCGGGTCCAGAACGCCGACGGCAGCTGGAGCCGCGCCCGCACCGACCTCATCGTCTGGAGCCTCCTGCCCGAGGACCTCGAAGACGCCGACGACGCATACGGCGCCTCCGACGGCTACGGCCACGCCCACACCCGCCCCGCCGAGAGCGGCGGCCTGCGCGTCGGCGCCGACTGGAACTGACGCCC
>NZ_RPSE01000664.1:0-1868 GCF_003949955.1 Streptomyces sp. WAC05292 | reverse complement strand
TGGTGGGGCCGGGCCGGGGCGGGGCTGCGCGGGTACCGGCTGATCGTCGGCATGTGGATCCGGTCGACGATGGCGTACCGGGCGTCGTTCGCGCTGGCGGTGTGCGGGAACGCGGCGATCACGTTCCTGGACTTCGTGGCGATCTCCCTCATGTTCACGCACGTGGACGCGCTGGGCGGCTTCACGCTGCCCGAGACGGCCCTGCTGTACGGGTCCGCGTCCGCCTCCCTCGGGCTCGCCGACCTGCTGCTCGGCAGCACCGACCGGGTCGGCTCCCGGATCCGCGACGGCTCGCTCGACACCATGCTGGTGCGGCCCGTCCCGGTGCTCGCGCAGGTCGCGGCGGACAGGTTCGCGCTGCGCCGGGTGGGGCGGGTCGTGCAGGGGCTCGCCGTGCTCGCGTGGGCGGCGGCCCGGCTGGACGTGGAGTGGACGGCGGGAAAGGTGCTGCTGCTGCCGGTGATGGTGGTGTCGGGGGCGGCGATCTTCGCGGCGGTGCTGGTCGCCGGGGCTGCGTTCCAGTTCGTCGCGGGGGATGCGGCGGAGGTGCAGAACTCCTTCACCTACGGCGGGAACACGATGCTCCAGTACCCGCCGACGGTGTTCGCGAAGGAACTGCTGCGGGGCGTGACGTTCGTCGTCCCGCTGGCCTTCGTCAACTGGCTGCCCGCGCTGTACGTGCTGGGGCGGCCCGATCCGCTGGGGCTGCCGGACTGGGTGGCGTTCGCGAGCCCGGCGGTGGCGGCGGCGCTGTTCGTCCCCGCGTCGCTGGCGTGGCGCGCGGGGCTTCGTTCGTACCGGAGCACGGGGAGCTGAGGGGTGGTGGGCGTGGACGCGAGTGTGGGCGTGGATACGGGTGCGGGTGCGGGTGCGGGTGCGGATGCGGTCGTGGAGGGCGGGCCGGAGGTGCTGATCGAACTGGACGGGGTGGAGAAGGTCTTCGGCGTACGCCGCCGGGCCGGCCTGCTGCGCCGGGAGAAACGGCAGGTCAAGGCTGTGGACGGGATCAGTTTCGAGGTGGCGCGGGGCGAGGTGGTCGGCTACATCGGGCCCAACGGGGCGGGCAAGTCGACGACGGTGAAGATGCTGACGGGCATCCTCACCCCGAGCGCGGGCCGGCTGCGGGTCGCCGGGATCGACCCGGCGCGGGAGCGGATGCGGCTCGCGCACCGCATCGGGGTGGTCTTCGGGCAGCGCACCACGCTGTGGTGGGACCTGCCGCTGAAGGACAGCTACGGGCTGATGCGGCGGCTGTACCGCATCCCGCGGGCGCGGTTCGCGGAGAACCTGGAGCGCTGCGTGGAGCGGCTGGACCTCGAACCGCTGCTGGACGTGCCGGTGCGGCAGCTGTCGCTGGGGCAGCGGATGCGCGGGGACATCGCGGCGGCGCTGCTGCACGATCCCGAGGTGCTGTACCTGGACGAGCCGACGATCGGGCTGGACGTGGTCAGCAAGGCGAAGGTGCGGGATTTCCTGAGGCAGTTGAACGCCGAGCGCGGCACGACGGTGCTGCTGACGACGCACGACCTGCAGGACATCGAGCAGCTGTGCGGGCGGGTGATGGTGATCGACCACGGGCGGCTCGTGTACGACGGGACGCCGGCCGGGCTGCATGCGGCCGGGGCCGCGGGGGAGAGCGAGCGGATGCTCGTAGTGCACCTGGAGCGGGAGCTTCCGGCGGTGAGCGTGGAGGGGGCGAGGGTGGTGAAGGTGGAGGGGCCGCGGCAGTGGCTGGCGTTCCCGGCGGGGGCATCGGCGGCGCCGTTGGTGGCGCAGGTCGCGGCCCGGTACCCGCTGTCGGACCTGTCGGTGCGCGAGCCGGACATCGAGGACGTGATCGCGCGCATGTACGCGGGACGGGACTGAGG
>NZ_RPSE01000663.1:0-1883 GCF_003949955.1 Streptomyces sp. WAC05292 | reverse complement strand
GGGAGCGCGCGGGGGGCGCGGCGCGCCGTGCAGCGGCGCGGTGCGCGGGCGCCCGGCGCACGCACGCGGGGCGGCATGCCCCCCGCGCACCTGCCCACGGCACCTCCCGGGCGGACGGCGGTGGAGCCTGCCCCGGGCACCGGTGAAATCCCGCCATGGAGGCACCGGTTCGCGGCGGCGCCCTCCGGAAATCGCTCGGAAAACTTCTGCTATTCGGCCAACTGCGGCCGCCCGCCCGCTCTACGCTGATGCGTGACGCCGGTGGGGGCCGGTGTTGATTCAGGGGTCGAGACGCGCCGGGTACGGCGTCCGGTCCGGGGTAATGCAGAGGTGTCTCGGCGGCGGCCGCGGCGCCCGCGGATCGCCCGGTCCTGGCGCCGTACCCGCCGTCGTCCGTTCCCCGACCCTTGGGGGTTTTGTGGTTCGCATCCGAGTTCTCGTGGTCGACGACCACCGCATCTTCGCCGAATCGCTCGCCGCGGCACTCGCCGCCGAGCCCGACGTCGACGTGTCCGCCGCCGGCAGCGGCCCCGCCGCGCTGCGCTGCCTGGAGCGGGCCGTCGCCGAGGGGCGCCGGTTCGACGTGCTCCTGGTGGACGCCGACCTCGGCGCCGCCGCCGGCGGCGTACCCGCCCAGCGGGAGGCGGGCGCCGCGGGGCAGTCGCCGCACGCACCGGACGGCATCGCCCTCGTCGCGGGCGTACGGGCCGCCCACCCGGCCGTGCGCACCGTCGTCCTCGCCGAGCGCGACGACCCGCGCCGGGCCGCCTTCGCCCTCCAGGCGGGGGCGTCCGGGTGGGTGGCGAAGGACTGCTCGCTCTCCCGGCTGCTCGCCGTCGTACGGGGCGTGCTGCGGGAGGAGACGCACCTGCCGCCCGCGCTGCTGACGGGGGTGCTGCGGGAGCTGACCGCCGCGCGCAAGCACCGCAGCGACGGCGAGCGGCTCGTGGAGTCCCTGACGCCGCGCGAGCACGAGGTGCTGCGGTGCATGGTGGCCGGGCTGGGCCGCAAGGACGTCGCCGCCCGGCTGTTCCTGTCCCCGCACACGGTGCGCACGCACATGCAGAACGTGCTGGGCAAGCTCGGCGTGCACTCCACGCTGGCGGCCGTGGCGCTGGCCCGGCGGGCCGGGGTGCGGCCGGCGGACCTAGCCGGGGATGTTGTCGAACGGAGCGGTCAACTGGCGTAGCAGGGCCGCCAGATCGGCGCGCTGGGCCTGCGGGAGGCGGGCCAGGATGGCCCGCTCCTGCGCGAGCAGCCCCGCGAGGGCCTCGTCGGCGCGGTCGCGGCCCTCGGGGGTGAGGCGGACCAGGACGCCGCGCCGGTCGCTGGGGTCGGGCAGGCGCTCCACGAGGCCCTTCTTGGCGAGCCGGTCGATGCGGTTCGTCATGGTGCCCGAGGTGACCAGGGTCTGGGTCAGGAGCTGGCCGGGGGAGAGCTGGTAGGGGGCTCCGGCGCGCCGCAGCGACGTGAGGACGTCGAACTCCCAGGGCTCCAGGCCGTGCTCGGAGAAGGCCAGCCTGCGGGCGCGGTCGAGGTGGCGGGCGAGCCGGCTCACGCGGCTCAGCACTTCGAGCGGTTCCACGTCGAGGTCAGGGCGCTCCCGACGCCATGCCGCGACCAATCGGTCGACCTCGTCCTCCATGCCGATCAGTGTAAGGGGTCTGTCGATGTGAAGTCTCTTGAATGCGAGAGTCTCGGACGGGTATATCTCGACGTGGTTATTCTTGATGTCAAGATATATTCCGGGCGGTGCTGGGCATGGAGGGGGCCGAGACGCTTCCGCTTCCGCCCGCGAACCCAGCAAGGAGGCTCGAACATGCATTCCGACGTCGACCCCGCTGCACGGATCCGCACGGCCGCCCCGCCCGCCACCCCCCGAT
>NZ_RPSE01000662.1:0-1894 GCF_003949955.1 Streptomyces sp. WAC05292 | reverse complement strand
TGGCGGGTGTGGCGGGGGGCGTACCCGCGACACCAGGGGAATCGTTGGTCGAACGGGTGGCCCGGACCACCCCGACTGCATACCATCGATCACCGCACGGCCTTTGTGCACCGACGCACAATCTCCCGGCCCTGGAGGCTCCTTTGCACCGTCGCACAGCGCTCTCCGTCTCCGCCGCCCTGCTCGTCGCGGCCCCCCTGCTGTCCGCCTGCTCGGGCGGGGCCCGGCCCGGGACCGCGGCCGTCGTCGGCGGCGAGCGGATCACGACCTCCGCACTCCAGGCCCAGGTGGTCGCCGTCCGCGACGCCCAGAACCGGGCCGACGGCAGCGCCGCCCAGCTGATCCAGGCCTCGCCGGGCCTGGAGCGGGTCAAGCTCAACAAGATGATCCAGACCGCCGTCCTGGAGCGCGCCGCGAAGGACGCGGGGGTGACGGTCTCCCCGCGGGAGGTCGGCGAGTTCCGCCAGGCCCAGCTGGAGAAGGCCGGCAGCAGCGAGCGGCTGGAGGCCTCCGCGCTGGAGCAGGCGCAGCTGGCGCCCGCGCAGCTGGAGGCGGACGCCCGCTTCAAGCTGCTGCGCGACAAGCTCTTCGAGCACTACGGCAGCCAGGACAAGGCGCTGGAGCGGCTCGCGGCCGCCGCGAAGGAGCTGCACATCAAGGTGAACCCGCGCTACGGAGTGTGGGACGCCCAGCAGATCGTCCTCGGCGACCAGGCCACCCCCTGGATCACCCAGCGCAGCCGCCCCGAGCAGGCCGCCGCGGGGGCCTGACCCGGCCCCCGGGGGCCCGCCGCCGCGGCGCGGGGCAGGGCGGTAGGTTCGAAGGGTGAACTCCCACTCCGCCGAACCCGCCGCCGCTCCCGCCGTCCCCGACACCGGGCGGATCGTCCTGCTGACCGTCAGCCACCGGGTCGCGCCCGGCCTGCTGTCCTGGCCGGCCTGGCAGGCGCTGCGCACCGCGGACGAGGTGCTGTGCGCCGCCGCGGACCATCCGCAGCTGCCGTACCTGCGCGAGGCAGGCGTCGAGGTCGGCTTCGCCGTGCCGGACGCGCAGGAGCTGGTCGAGGCCTGCGCCGGCGGCCGCACGGTCGTGGTGATCCCCGGCGGGGAGGGCGACCGGCGGCTGACCGACGGGCTGGCCCGGCTCGCCGGCTCCGGCCGGGTCGCGATGCCCGAGCTGGAGCTGCTGCCCGGCTCCTACGACCTGCCCGGTGCGCGGCTCCTCGACCTCGTCCAGGTGATGGACCGGGTCCGCCGCGAGTGCCCTTGGACCTCCCGGCAGACCCATCAGGGGCTGGTGAAGTACGCCATCGAGGAGTCGTACGAGCTGGTCGAGGCGATCGAGGAGGGCAGCCGGCAGGAGCTGCGCGAGGAACTCGGCGACGTCCTGCTCCAGGTGGTCTTCCACGCGCGGATCGCCGAGGAGCACCCCGAGGAGCCGTTCTCCGTGGACGACGTGGCGGGCACCCTCGTCGAGAAGCTGGTCCACCGCCACCCGCACGTCTTCGGGGACGCCGAGGCGAAGACCGCGGAGGACGTCGGCGCCCACTGGCAGCGCACCAAGGCGGCGGAGAAGCGCCGCGCGTCGGTCACGGACGGGATCCCGCTCGGGCAGCCCGGCCTGGCGCTCGCGGCGAAGCTCGCCGGGCGGGTGCGGGCGGGCGGGCCGGCCGTCGCCCTGCCGGCCGGCGAGGGCGTCGGGTACGAGCTGCTGCGGCTCGCGGCGCGCGCCGAGGCGGAGGGCACCGACCCGGAGACGGCCCTGCGGGCGGCGGCCCGCGCCTACCGCGACGCGATCCGCGCCGCCGAGGGCCTCGACGCCGCCCCCGCCGAGGACACCGGCGCCGACGGGGCGGACGGGGTGGACGGGGCGTACGGGGCCGCGGAGTAGGGGG
>NZ_RPSE01000661.1:0-1902 GCF_003949955.1 Streptomyces sp. WAC05292 | reverse complement strand
AGGCGGGGGAGCCGTCCGGCGGGCCGCGCCGGGGCAGGACGCGCCGGGCGGTGCTGTTCGGCGGCGCCGGCGTCCTCGCCGTGGCGGGCGTGGCCGGGGCGGACGAGGTGCGGCGGCTGTGGTGGCTGCTGCCCGGGGTGTCCAAGCCGCGCAAGGAGGGCGAGCTGGACTACGCGGGCGCGGGCTGGACGGCGGCCTCGCCGGCGAACTGGCGGCTGGCGGACCGGCCGGACGACTACCGGGTCGACCGGATCGTGGTGCACGTCACGCAGGGCGGCTTCGAGTCGTCGGTGGGCGCCTTCAGGAATCCGTGGCACAGGGCGTCGGCGCACTACATAGTCCGCCAGGACGGGCACGTGGAGCAGATGGTCCGCGAGCTGGACGTCGCCTTCCACGCCGGCAACCGCTCGATGAACGAGCGGAGCATAGGCATCGAGCACGTCGGCTACGTGGAGCGGCCGCGGGACTTCACGGACGCGATGTACGCCTCCTCGGCGCGGCTGGCGGCCGACATCTGCCGGCGGTACGGCATACCGGTGGACCGCCGGCACATAGTGGCGCACTCCGAGGTGCCGGGCACCGACCACACCGATCCCGGGCCGCACTGGGACTGGGACCGGTACCTGCGGCTGGTGCGCGCCGAGGTGGCGGCCAAGGGCCCGGCCTGACCGAGTTCCGTCAGGAGAGCCCGGCGGTGCGGGCGCGCGCGACGGCGGGGCCGATGGCGGCGGCCACGGCGGCGACGTCCTCCTCGGTGGAGGTGTGGCCGAGGGAGAAGCGCAGGGTGCCGCGGGCCAGCTGCGGGTCGGTGCCGGTCGCGAGGAGGACGTGGCTGGGCTGGGCCACGCCGGCGGTGCAGGCGGAGCCGGTGGAGCACTCGATGCCCTGGGCGTCGAGCAGGAGCAGCAGCGAGTCGCCCTCGCAGCCGGGGAAGCTGAAGTGCGCGTTCGCCGGGAGCCGGTTGTCGGGGTCCCCGCCGAGGACGGCGTCGGGCACGGCGGCGCGCACGGCGCGGACCAGTTCGTCGCGCAGCCGCCCGACCTCCGCGGCGAACCGCTCGCGCCGCTCGGCGGCGAGGACGGCGGCGACGGCGAAGGCGGCGATGGCGGGCACGTCGAGGGTGCCGGAGCGGACGTGCCGCTCCTGGCCGCCGCCGTGCAGGACGGGTACGGGGGTCTGGTCGCGGCCGAGCAGCAGGGCGCCGATGCCGTAGGGGCCGCCGATCTTGTGCCCGCTCACGGTCATCGCGGCGAGCCCGCTGTCCCCGAAGCGGACGTCGAGCTGGCCGACGGCCTGGACGGCGTCGGAATGCAGCGGGACGCCGAACTCGGCGGCGGCTTCGGCGAGTTCGCGGACCGGCATGACGGTGCCGATCTCGTTGTTGGCCCACATCACGGTGGCCAGGGCCACGTCGCCGGGGTTGCGGGCGATGGCGCCCCGCAGGTCCTCGGGGCTGACGCGGCCGTACCGGTCGACCGGCAGGTACTCGACGCGGGCGCCCTCCTGCTCGGCGAGCCAGTGGACGGCGTCGAGGACGGCGTGGTGCTCGACGGGGCTGGCGAGGACGCGGGTGCGGGCGGGGTCCTGCGCGCGGCGCGCCCAGTAGAGGCCCTTGACGGCGAGGTTGTCGGCCTCGGTGCCGCCGGCGGTGAAGACGACCTCGCTGGGCCGGGCGCCGAGCGCCTCGGCGAGGGCCTCGCGGGCCTCCTCGACGGTCCGGCGGGCGCGCCGGCCGGCGGCGTGCAGCGAGGAGGCGTTGCCCGTGGCGGCGAACTGGGCGGTCATCGCCGCGGCGGCCTCCGGGAGCATCGGAGTGGTGGCGGCGTGGTCGAGGTAGGCCATGATTTCCCGATTCTACGAGCCCCCGGGCGCCCGGGACCCACGCCGCCACCACTCCGATGC
>NZ_RPSE01000660.1:0-1905 GCF_003949955.1 Streptomyces sp. WAC05292 | reverse complement strand
GGACGGGGCGCTACGGCCAGACGGGGGCGGGGCCGCCGATGCCCGGCGGCAGGTAGACGAGGAGGCGGTGGCTGGCCGCGTCGTCCAGGTCCATGGTGAACAGCACGAAGGAGAGGTGCCCGGCCTGCGGGTCGTCGAGTTCGGCGGAGGCCGGCCCGAACGCCTCGACCTCGTGGCGGTCCCACAGCTCGGCGAAGAAGGGGTCGGCGGCGGCCAGTCCGTCGGCGATCTGCTCGTAGCGCGGGTCGTCGGGCCCGTACGAGGCCTGGAGGCGGAACCTGGCGGCCATCCGCCGGGCCAGTTCCGGCCGGTTCAGGTAGCGGGCGCCGTGGGTGCCGGTGAACAGGCTGGTGAGGAAGTTGCCGTTGCCGTCGCGGGTCAGGCGCAGCAGGTCGGCGGCCTGGCGGTTGGCGGCGACGACGTCCCAGTAGCGGTCGATGACGCAGGAGGGCCCCGACAGCTGGGTGTCGACCATCCGCCGGAAGACCTCCGGGTCGGCGGTGCCGGCGGGTCCCAGGGGGACCGGCGGGTTGGCGTCCGCGAGGCGGTACAGGTGGACCCGTTCGAGCTCGTCGAGCCGCAGGGCGGAGCTGATCGCGTCCAGGATGCCGTCGGACACCTTGATGGGGCGGCCCTGCTCCAGCCAGGCGTACCAGGACGCGCTGACTCCGGCCAGGACCGCGACCTCCTCGCGGCGCAGGCCGACCCTGGCGCGCCTGCCGGCGGTCGCCAGGCCCACGTCCTCGGGGGAGAGTGCGGCTCGGCGGGTGCGCAGGAAGTGCGCCAGCTGGGTGCGCCGCTTCTTCTTCGTCTCGGTCCCGGGGGGCGTGGCGTCCATACCGACCGAAGGTAGGTCACACCGACACGCACTGTCAGCGGCGAGAATCACACTGCGCACGGTTCGGGCCACGCAGGCGCATACACCGCCGGGTCCACCGGGCACCGCCAACTCAGCGGTGTCATCCGCTCCGTGAATGAGCGTCAGCGTACGCCGTCCCACAGGACGTCCTCCAACTCGGCGAAGAAGCGGTCCTTGTCCTCGCGGTGGAAGAAGTGCCCGCCGGGCAGCAAGCGGAACGAGAACGGCCCGCTCGTGTGAAGTCGCCATGCCTCGGCGTCCGCGGTCGGGACCAGCGGGTCCCGGTCGCCGAGCATGGCGTGGACCGGGCAGGGCAGCGGCCGGTGGCCGGCAACCGGATGCCGGTGGGTGGCCGCGACGCGGAGGTCCTCGCGCAACCGGTGCACCACGGATCGCATGCGCGCGGGGCTCTCGCGGAGCAGCCGACCGGCTCCACCGAGACCCAACAACAGCTCGAGGGACGCACTATCGGACAGTCCTACGGTTGGGCCGGGCGCAGCCTGAAGGTGCGGCGCGCGGTGGGCACCGGCCACGAAAGACGCAGGTGGGCGCCGCCCCGCGGCGACGATCCGCTGTGCCGCGCCGTGGGCGACCAGCGATCCCATGCTGTGCCCGTAGAAGGCGTAGGGCCCGTCGAGGAAGGGAGTCAGCTGACGTGTCACCTCGCGTACGAGGGCGTCCATCGTGCTGACGGCGCCGGGGACGCCCCCCGGGGACGACGACCTCGGGGGCATGGACACCGGAACCACCTCGACGCCGCGGCCGAGGTGCTGCCCCCAGCCTGCGAACGACCAGGGGCTGCCGCCCGCGTGGTGGAAGCAGAACAGGCGGAGCCGAGCGGTCCTGTTCCTCCTCGGGACGCGCTCCGCCGCACCCGCCGCCGTGGCTGCCGGGATGTTCTCCGCTGTGTGGAACATGCCGCCAGTGTGCTGCCGGGTACCGACGGGAGGGAGTGTCTGTCGAACCGGTTGGTGCCACCACCAGCGGTGGGACCGACAGCCGGGGCCGCACGCCCCGCATCCCCCGCTCCCTCCCCCCGGCACCCG
>NZ_RPSE01000065.1:0-22640 GCF_003949955.1 Streptomyces sp. WAC05292 | reverse complement strand
GGCGGGGCGGTCCCGGCGGGCTGCGGGGGGGGGGCGGGGGTGGTGTCGCCTCGGGGCGGGGGCGAGCCGTGGGGCCGGGCGGAGGGGATGGGCGCCGTGTCCCGGGCGGCCCCCCGGCACTGTCGGTGCGTGGGGCATTGGTGGGCCGGCGGGCGTGCGGGACAATGGGCCCATGCCTTCCGCACTGCCCGACGGTGAACCCATGCCCGAAGACGGCGCACTGCCGCCGCACGCCCTGGCGGGCGCCGGGGACCGTCCGCTCGGGTTCTACCTGCACGTCCCGTACTGCGCCACGCGCTGCGGGTACTGCGACTTCAACACGTACACCGCCACCGAGCTGCGCGGCAGCGGAGGCGTGCTCGCCTCCCGGGAGAACTACGCCGACACCCTCGCCGACGAGGTCCGCCTCGCCCGCAAGGTCCTCGGCGACGACCCCCGGCCGGTCCGCACGGTCTTCGTCGGCGGCGGCACCCCGACCCTGCTGCCGGCCGCGCACCTCGTCCGCATGCTGGCCGCCGTCCGGGACGAGTTCGGCCTCGCGCCCGGCGCCGAGGTCACGACCGAGGCCAACCCCGAGTCGGTCGACGCCGCCTACCTGGCCGAACTGCGCGAGGGCGGCTTCAACCGGATCTCCTTCGGCATGCAGAGCGCCAAGCGGCACGTCCTGCAGGTGCTGGACCGCACCCACACCCCCGGGCGCCCCGAGGCCTGCGTCGCCGAGGCCCGCCGGGCCGGCTTCGAGCACGTCAACCTCGACCTGATCTACGGCACCCCCGGCGAGAGCGACGACGACTGGCGCGCCTCCCTCGACGCCGCGCTCGGCGCGGGCCCCGACCACGTCTCCGCGTACGCGCTGATCGTCGAGGAGGGCACCCGGCTCGCCCGCCGGATCCGGCGCGGCGAGGTCCCCATGACCGACGACGACGTCCACGCCGACCGGTACCTGATCGCCGACGAGGTCCTCGCCGGCGCCGGCTTCCACTGGTACGAGGTGTCGAACTGGGCGACCTCCGAGGCCGGGCGCTGCCTGCACAACGAGCTGTACTGGCGCGGCGCCGACTGGTGGGGCGCCGGGCCCGGGGCGCACAGCCACGTCGGCGGGGTGCGCTGGTGGAACGTGAAGCACCCCGGCGCGTACGCGGCCGCGCTCGCCGGCGGGCGCTCGCCCGGGGCGGGCCGGGAGCTGCTGTCCGCGGAGGACCGCCGCGTCGAGCGGATCCTGCTGGAGCTGCGGCTGGCGGAGGGCGCACCGCTGGAACTGCTCGCCGAGCAGGGGCTCGCCGCCTCGCGCCGGGCGCTCGCGGAGGGGCTGCTGGAGGCCGGGCCGTACCGCGAGGGGCGGGCCGTGCTCACGCTGCGCGGGCGGCTGCTCGCCGACGCCGTGGTCCGGGACCTGGTGGACTGAGCCGGCGGGGCCGCCGCGCCCGTCAGCCGCCGGGGGCCGTGACGAAGTCGATCAGTTCCTCGACGCGGCCCAGCAGGGACGGCTCCAGGTCGCGGTACGACGCGACGCGGGACAGGATGTGCTGCCAGGCGGCGCCGGTGTTCTCCGGCCAGCCCAGGGCCCGGCAGACACCCGTCTTCCAATCCTGCCCGGGCGGGACCTCCGGCCAGGCCGCGATCCCCAGCGAGGACGGCTTCACCGCCTGCCAGACGTCCACGTACGGGTGGCCCGCGACCAGGACGTGCTCGCCGGACACCTCCGCGGCGATCCTGGACTCCTTCGACCCCGGGACGAGGTGGTCCACCAGCACGCCCAGGCGGGCGTCCGGGCCGGGCGCGAACGCGGCGACCACGGCCGGCAGGTCGTCGACGCCCTCCAGGTACTCCACGACGACACCCTCGATCCGCAGGTCGTCGCCCCAGACCCGCTCGACGAGCTCGGCGTCGTGCCGGCCCTCCACGTAGATGCGGCCCGCCCGGGCCACCCGCGCCCTGGCGCCGGGGACGGCGATCGAGCCCGACGCGGTGCGCCGCGGGCCGGCCGGGGCCCGGGAGGGCCGTACGAGGGTGACGGGGGCGCCCTCCAGCAGGAACCCCCGGGGCTCCAGCGGGAACACGCGCCGCTTGCCGAAGCGGTCCTCCAGGGCCACCGTGCCCGCCTCGCAGGCGACGACGGCCCCGCAGAAGCCGGTGCCCGCCTCCTCCACCACCAGGCCGGGCTCGGCCGGCACCTCCGGGACGGGCCTGGGGCGCTTCCACTGCGGGGTCAGGTCGGGGGAGTACTCGCGCATCCGGCCGACACTAGGAGAGCCGACGCGCTCAGGCGCCCGACACGCCGAAGCGCGCCGCCAGTGTGGCGCGTTGCGCACGGACGAACGCCGCGTCGACCACCGCCCCGTGCCCCGGCACGTACAGGGCGTCCTCGCCGCCCAGCGCGAGCAGCCGGTCCAGCGCCGCGGGCCACCGGCCCGGCACCGCGTCGGGGCCGGCCTGCGGCTCCCCGGACTCCTCCACCAGGTCGCCGCAGAAGACCGTCTCCCGCTCGCCGGGCACGAGCACCGCCAGGTCGTGGCGGGTGTGGCCGGGGGAGACGTTCGCCAGGAGCGCCTGGACGCCGCCCAGGTCCAGCGTCCACTCGCCCGACACCAGGTGCCGCGGGACCACCAGCAGGTCGGCCGCCTCGGCGGCGTCCGCCGGGTCCAGTCCCTGCCGCACGGCGTCGCCGCGGAGCTCTTCGCGGCCCGCGGAGAGCTCGGCATCGAGGCCGACGGCGCCGTAGACGTCGGCGCCGGCGAAGGCCGCACCGCCCAGAACGTGATCGAAATGGCCGTGGGTGAATGCGATATGGGTCACGTGCCGGCCCGTCAGGTGCTCCGCCTCGGCCCGCAGCAGGGCCCCCTCCCGGACGCTCGAACCGGGGTCGACGATCAGTACGGAATCGTCCCCCACCACCAGTCCCACCGTGCAATCCCACACCGGGAGGCGCTTCCGGCCGGTCCGCCGGGTCAGCCTCTCCCAGCCCGCCTCTTCCCAAGCCACGTCCATACCGCGACGCTACCTGGCGGGCCGCCCTTGCTAGCCGCGTACCCCCCGGCCGTACACTGACCGGGGGATCTCTGGCACTCGTACGACCCGAGTGCCAAAACGAACGACCACCACGACCCGCATCACAGCTGGAGGTGCGCGCGATGCTCAGCGAACGCAGACTCGAGGTGCTGCGCGCCATCGTCCAGGACTACGTCGGGACGGAGGAGCCGGTCGGCTCCAAGGCGCTCACGGAGCGGCACCGGCTCGGCGTCTCGCCCGCCACCGTGCGCAACGACATGGCCGTGCTGGAGGAGGAGGGCTACATCGCCCAGCCCCACACCAGCGCGGGCCGCATCCCCACCGACAAGGGCTACCGGCTGTTCGTGGACCGGCTGGCGGGGGTCAAGCCGCTGTCGACGCCCGAGCGCCGGGCCATCCAGAACTTCCTCGACGGGGCCGTCGACCTCGACGACGTCGTCGGCCGCACCGTGCGGCTGCTCGCGCAGCTGACCCGGCAGGTCGCGATCGTCCAGTACCCCTCGCTGACCCGCTCGACCGTCCGGCACGTGGAGCTGCTCTCGCTGGCTCCCGCGCGCCTGATGCTCGTGCTGATCACCGACACGGGGCGGGTCGAGCAGCGGCTCGTCGACTGCCCGGCGCCCTTCGGCGAGGCCTCCCTGGCCGACCTGCGGGCGCGGCTCAACAGCCGGGTCGTGGGCCGCCGGTTCACGGACGTCCCGACGCTGGTGCAGGACCTGCCCGAGTCGTTCGAGCCGGAGGACCGGGGCACGGTGTCGACCGTGCTGTCGACGCTGCTGGAGACCCTGGCCGAGGAGGCCGAGGAGCGCCTGATGATCGGCGGCACCGCCAATCTGACGCGCTCCGGACACGATTTCCCCCTGACGATCAGGCCGGTGCTGGAGGCGCTTGAGGAGCAGGTCGTGCTCCTCAAGCTGCTCGGCGAGGCCAATGAATCGGGCATGGCTGTACGAATCGGGCACGAGAATGCCTACGAGGGACTGAACTCCACGTCCGTCGTCTCGGTCGGCTACGGTTCGGGCGGCGAGACAGTCGCCAAACTCGGCGTGGTCGGACCGACCCGCATGGACTACCCCGGAACGATGGGAGCGGTACGCGCAGTGGCACGTTACGTCGGACAGATCCTGGCGGAGTCGTAAGTGGCCACGGACTACTACGCCGTACTCGGCGTGCGCCGCGACGCATCGCAGGACGAGATCAAGAAGGCCTTCCGCCGCCTGGCGCGCGAACTCCACCCGGACGTCAACCCGGACCCGAAGACGCAGGAGCGCTTCAAGGAGATCAACGCCGCGTACGAGGTGCTCTCGGACCCGCAGAAGAAGCAGGTCTACGACCTCGGCGGCGACCCGCTGTCCTCCTCGGGCGGCGGCGGCGCCGGCGGCTTCGGTGCCGGCGGCTTCGGCAACTTCTCCGACATCATGGACGCCTTCTTCGGCCAGGCGGCGCAGCGCGGCCCGCGCTCGCGCACCCGCCGCGGCCAGGACGCCATGATCCGCCTGGACCTGGAGCTGGACGAGGCCGCCTTCGGCACGACCAAGGAGATCCAGGTCGACACGGCCGTCGTCTGCACCACCTGCTCCGGTGAGGGCGCCGCTCCCGGCACCTCCCCGCAGACGTGCGACATGTGCCGCGGCCGCGGCGAGGTCTCGCAGGTCACCCGGTCCTTCCTGGGCCAGGTCATGACCTCGCGCCCCTGCCCGCAGTGCCAGGGCTTCGGCACGGTCGTGCCCACCCCGTGCCCCGAGTGCGCGGGCGACGGCCGGGTCCGCTCCCGCCGCAGCCTCACGGTGAAGATCCCCGCCGGCGTCGAGAACGGCACCCGGATCCAGCTCGCGGGCGAGGGCGAGGTCGGCCCCGGCGGCGGCCCCGCCGGCGACCTGTACGTGGAGATCCACGAGCTGAACCACCCGGTCTTCCAGCGGCGCGGCGACGACCTGCACTGCACGGTCACCATCCCGATGACCGCGGCGGCGCTCGGCACCAAGTGCCCGCTGGAGACGCTGGACGGCATGGAGGAGATCGACATCCGGCCCGGCACCCAGTCCGGCCAGTCGATCCCGCTGCACGGCCGCGGCGTCACCCACCTGCGCGGCGGCGGTCGCGGCGACCTCATCGTGCACGTCGAGGTCCAGACCCCCGCCAAGCTGGACGCCCAGCAGGAGGAGCTGCTGCGGCAGCTGGCCAAGCTGCGCGGCGAGGAGCGCCCCATGGGCCAGTTCGCCCCCGGCCAGCAGGGTCTCTTCAGCCGCCTGAAGGACGCCTTCAACGGCCGCTGACCGGCCGCATCGCAACAGCCGCCGAGCCCGGCCCGGGAACGTCCCCGGGCCGGGCTCGGCGCCTTCCCGGGGCGCCGGGGCCGCCCGGCGCCGAGCACCGTGCCGGGCCGATGCGGTGATTCGGCCCCGTGAGCGGGACATGGCACGATGCGGTGCATGTCCTCGCCACTGAACGGTCTCGCCCGGTACCCGATCGTGCAGGCACCCATGGCGGGCGGCGCCTCCTGCCCGCCGCTCGCCGCCGCGGTGTGCGAGGCCGGCGCCCTGGGCTTCCTCGCCGGCGGCTACAAGACCGCCGACGGGATGTACCAGGAGGTCAAACGGCTGCGCGCGCTCACCCGGCGCGCCTTCGGCGTCAACCTCTTCATGCCGCAGACCGGCCACGCCGACCCGGCCGCGATCGAGACGTACCGCGGGCAGCTCGCCGGCGAGGGCAGCTGGTACGACGTGTCCCTCGCCGAGGAGGACACCGCCGGCACCGGCGACGACGGCTACGACGCCAAGCTCGCGATCCTCCTGGAGGACCCCGTCCCCGCCGTGTCGTTCACCTTCGGCTGCCCCGCCCCGCAGGTCCTCGCCGCCCTGCGCAGGGCCGGCACGTACAGCATCGTCACCGCCACCTCGGTCGACGAGGCCCGCGCAGCCGAGGCCGCGGGGGCCGACGCCGTCTGCGTCCAGGGCGTCGAGGCAGGCGGCCACCAGGGGACCCACCGCGACGACCCCCAGGCCGACGCCACCGCCGGAGTCGGGCTGCTCGCCCTCGTCGCCCAGGTCCGGGAGGCCGTCGGGCTGCCGATCATCGCTGCGGGCGGGCTCATGCGCGGCTCGCAGATCGCGGCCCTGCTCGCCGCCGGGGCCGAGGCGGCGCAGCTCGGCACCGCCTTCCTGCCGTGCCCCGAGTCGGGGGCGCACCCGCTGCACAAGAAGGCGCTCACCGACCCGATGTTCCCGCACACCGAGCTGACCAGGGCGTTCTCGGGACGCCCCGCACGCGGCCTGGTCAACCGGTTCATGCGCGAGCACGGGCCGTACGCCCCGGCCGCCTACCCGCAGGTCCACCACATCACCGCCGGGCTGCGCAAGGCGGCCGCCGCGGCGGGGGACCCGCAGGGCATGGCGCTGTGGGCGGGCCAGGGGCACCGGCTGGCGCGGGCGCTGCCCGCGGGGCAGCTGGTGGAGGTGCTGGCCGCCGAGATCGCCGAGGCGCAGAGCGCTCTGAACGACATGCAGAAGAGGAGTACGTCATGACCGCCCCCGTGTTCGTGGTGGAGGAGGTCCCGGCGGGGCCGCGGTTCGTCCTGGACGGCGCCGAGGGCCGGCACGCGGTGTCCGTGAAGCGGCTCGCCCCGGGCGAGGAGGTCGTCCTCACCGACGGCCGCGGCGGCTGGGCCGAGGCCGTCGTCGAGGCGGCCGAGGGCAAGGACCGGCTCGTCGTCGCCGTGTCCGCGACGGGCGAGGAGCCGGAGCCCGAGGTGACGATCACCGTGGTGCAGGCCCTGCCCAAGGGCGACCGCGGCGAGGTGGCCGTCGAGACGATGACGGAGACCGGCGTCGACGCGATCGTGCCCTGGCAGGCGTCCCGCTGCATCACCCAATGGCGCGGCGACCGCGGCGCCAAATCCCTCGCCAAGTGGCGCAGCACCGCCCGCGAGGCCGGCAAGCAGTCGCGGCGCGTCCGCTTCCCCGAGGTGGCCGAGGCGATGTCCACCAAGCAGGTCGCGGCGCTGCTGGCCGGCGCCGACCTGGCCGTGGTCCTGCACGAGGACCGCGACGCCCCCTCCGAGGCGCTGGCCGGGACCGAACTGCCGAAGTCCGGATCCGTCGTCCTGGTCGTGGGTCCCGAGGGCGGCGTCTCACCGGAGGAGCTCGCCGCCTTCGCGGCGGCCGGCGCCCGCACGTGCCGGCTGGGCCGCTCGGTGCTGCGCACCTCCACCGCGGGCACCGCGGCCGCCGCGGTGCTGCTGGCCCGGACCGGCCGCTGGTCCTGAAATGCCGCCGGGCGGCGGCGGGCCGCCCGATACGATGCCCGAACCGATCAACACCCGTGCGGGCGGCAGCGCCCGCGCCACCGTCACGGAAGGCGAAGCCATGGCAGGGGAACCGCAGGCGGACTGCCTGTTCTGCAAGATCGTCGCGGGGACCGTCCCGGCGACCGTGGTCCGGGAGACCGAGACGACCGTCGCGTTCCGGGACATCAACCCCCAGGCGCCCACCCATGTCCTGGTCATCCCCAAGGCGCACTACCCGGACGCGGCCTCCCTCGCCGCGGGCGCGCCCGACCTCGCCGCCGACGTGCTCCGCGAGGCCGGCGAGATCGCCGCCCAGGAGAAGGTCGACGACCACGGCTACCGGATCGTCTTCAACACCGGTGCAGGGGCGGGCCAGACCGTCTTCCACACGCACGCGCACGTCCTCGGCGGGCGCGGCCTCCAGTGGCCGCCGGGGTAGCCCGTGTCCGTACGCGAATTCGTGGTGCTGGGCACCGCCAGCCAGGTGCCCACCCGCCACCGCAACCACAACGGCTACCTCCTGCGCTGGGACGGCGAGGGCATCCTCTTCGACCCCGGCGAGGGCACCCAGCGCCAGATGCTGCGCGCCGGGGTGGCCGCGCACGACATCAACCGGATCTGCATCACGCACTTCCACGGCGACCACAGCCTCGGCCTCGCCGGCGTCGTCCAGCGCATCAACCTCGACCAGGTCCCGCACCCCGTCACCGCGCACTACCCGGCCTCCGGGCAGGTCTTCTTCGACCGGCTGCGGTACGCCACCGCCTACCGGGAGACCGTCAAGCTCCGCGAGGAGCCCGTCGCCGGTGACGGCGTGCTCGCCGAGGGCCCCCCGTACCGCCTGGAGGCGCGCCGGCTCTCCCACCCGGTGGAGTCCTTCGGCTACCAGATCACCGAGCCCGACGGGCGGCGCATGGTCCCCGAGCTGCTCGCGCGGCACGGCGTCAAGGGGCCCGACGTGGGCCGCATCCAGCGCGAGGGCCGGCTGGGCGCGGTCACCCTGGACGACGTCAGCGTGCCGCGGCCCGGCCAGCGGTTCGCGTTCGTCATGGACACCCGGCTGTGTTCCGGCGCGGAGGAGCTCGCCGAGGGCTGCGACCTGCTGGTCATCGAGTCGACCTTCCTCGACGAGGACGAGCGCCTGGCCGCCGACCACGGGCACCTGACCGCGGGCCAGGCGGCGCGCGTCGCCCGCGGCGCCGGCGTGCGGCACCTGGTGCTGACGCACTTCTCGCAGCGCTACGGCGACCCCGGCGAGTTCGAGCGCCAGGCGCGCGCGGCCGGTTTCGAGGGGGAGCTGACCGTCGCGGCGGACCTCGCACGGATCCCCGTCCCGAGGCGGGCCGACGCCTGACCCGGGGGCGGCGGGGCGGCGGGCCCGGGCGCCCTCCGCGCCCGCCCGCGCCTCCCGCCGAGGCCCCCGCACGAGGGGATCACGAGCCGCGGAGGAGTCCCGCGGTAGTGATGTGCGCCACACTGGGTTTCCGTCCCGCCGGGGACGGGCACGGCTGTCGGATTTCCGCCGCGTTCCGCTGCGCGACGCCTTGCAGAAACGACCCTTCGCGCCGATCGGGGAGAACACCGTGGTCAACCGGGACAGTCGCTTCAGCCGCAACGCCGCAGTGGACCCCCTCGGTCCGGTGCGCGACCCCGAAGAGCCGGGGTGCGACGTCTTCCTGACCGGCACGGTCTTCCTCGACATCATCTTCACCGGCCTCGACTCGGCCCCCGTGCGCGGCACCGAGTCCTGGGCGCGCGGCATGGGCTCCAGCCCCGGCGGCGTCGCCAACATGGCCACCGCCCTGGCCCGGCTCGGCCTGCGCACCTCGCTCGCCGCCGCCTTCGGCGACGACCACTACGGCGAGTACTGCTGGGACGCGCTGGAGCAGGGCGAGGGCATCGACCTGTCCATGTCCCGGACCGTCCCCGGCTGGCACAGCCCCGTCACCGTCTCCATGGCGTACGAGGGCGAGCGGACGATGGTCTCGCACGGCCACGAGGCGCCCCCCGGCTTCGGCCACGAAGGCGCGGCCGGGCCGGGAGGCGCCGTCTTCCCCCAGTGCCCGCCCCGCACGCGGGCCGCCGTGGCCTCGCTCACCCCGGGCCGCGGGGACGGCTGGATCGGGGAGGCCGCCCGCCACGGGGCGCGGATCTTCGCGGACGTCGGCTGGGACACCACCGGCCGGTGGGAGCTGGCCGGGCTGACCGATCTGGAGCACTGCGAGGCGTTCCTGCCGAACGCGGGCGAGGCCATGCGGTACACGCGCACGGACTGCCCGCGGGCGGCGGCCCGGGCGCTGGCCGAGCGCGTCCCGGTCGCGGTCGTGACCCTGGGCGCGGAGGGCTCGTACGCCGTGGACTCCGGCACCGGGGAGACGGCAGAGGTGCCCGGGATCGCGGTCGACGCCCTCGACCCGACGGGCGCGGGCGACGTGTACGTGGCCGGGTTCGTCACCGGCTCGCTGGCCGGCTGGCCGCTGGCCGACCGGCTGGCCTTCGCGGGCCTGACGGCCGCCCTGTCCGTCCGCGAGTTCGGCGGCTCCCTCTCGGCCCCCGGCTGGGCCGAGGTCGCCCACTGGTGGGCGGACGCCCCGGACGGGCTGCGGGAGCGGTACGCCTTCCTCGACGAGCTGGTCCCGCCCGCCTGCGGGCACGCCCCGCGCCGCCGGGCCGTCCCGACGATCGGCTTCCGCCACTCCGCGTGAGCCCGGCGCCCGGCCGCCCGGCGGGACGGGACGGGCGGCCGGTAAAACCCCTCGGTGCCGCCCGGCCGGCGACGTACCCTTGGTACTCCGGAGGTCGTCGATCGGCGCGACCCCTCAGCGGGAGGTATGTGCAGGCCACAGTGCCGGCCCATGACTCAGACATCCACAGCCCACACCCCGGCGCAGGGTCAGGCGCGAGCCCACTTCACCGTCCCGGCGAGCCATCCGATGGTGGCCGTGCTCGGCTCCGGTGACGTCCTGCTCCGCGTGATCGAGAAGGCCTTCCCCAAGGCCGACATCCACGTCCGGGGAAACCAGGTCAGCGCGGTCGGGGACGCGGCGGAAGTCGCACTGATCCAGCGCCTGTTCGACGAGATGATGCTCGTGCTCCGCACCGGGCAGCCGATGACGGAGGACGCAGTGGAACGCTCGATCGCCATGCTCAAGGCGAGCGACAACGGCGACGGCCCGCAGGAGACGCCCGCCGAGGTGCTGACCCAGAACATCCTCTCCAACCGCGGCCGCACCATCCGCCCCAAGACGCTCAACCAGAAGCGGTACGTCGACGCGATCGACAAGCACACGATCGTCTTCGGCATCGGCCCCGCGGGCACCGGCAAGACCTACCTCGCCATGGCCAAGGCCGTCCAGGCCCTGCAGTCCAAGCAGGTCAGCCGGATCATCCTGACCCGCCCGGCGGTCGAGGCGGGCGAGCGGCTCGGCTTCCTGCCCGGCACGCTCTTCGACAAGATCGACCCCTACCTGCGGCCGCTGTACGACGCGCTGCACGACATGATCGACCCCGACAAGATCCCGCGGCTCATGGCCAACGGCACGATCGAGGTCGCCCCGCTCGCGTACATGCGCGGCCGCACGCTCAATGACGCCTTCGTCGTCCTCGACGAGGCGCAGAACACGAGCCCGGAGCAGATGAAGATGTTCCTGACCCGGCTCGGCTTCGACTCGAAGATCGTCATCACGGGAGACGTCACCCAGGTCGACCTCCCGGGCGGCACCAAGTCCGGCCTCCGGCAGGTCCAGGCGATCCTCGACGGGGTGCCCGACATCCACTTCTCGAAGCTCACCTCGGAGGATGTGGTCCGGCACAAGCTGGTCGGCCGTATCGTCGATGCGTACGAGAAGTACGACGACAGCCAGGCAGCCCGGGAACCCCGGCCGGCCCGGAACGGCACCCAGCGGAAGTAGAACCCAGCGCACCATGTCGATCGACGTCAACAACGAGTCCGGAACCGAAGTAGACGAGCGGGCGATCCTCGACATCGCCCGCTACGCGCTCACCCGGATGCGGATCCACCCGCTGTCCGAGCTCTCCGTCATCGTCGTCGACGAGGACGCGATGGAGCAGCTCCACATCCAGTGGATGGACCTGCCGGGACCCACCGACGTCATGTCCTTCCCGATGGACGAGCTGCGCCCGCCGTCGAAGGACGACGAGGAGCCCCCGCAGGGGCTCCTCGGCGACATCGTGCTCTGCCCCGAGGTGGCGGAGAAGCAGGGCAAGGAGGCCCCGACGCAGCACTCCATGGACGAGGAGCTCCAGCTCCTGACCGTCCACGGGGTGCTGCACCTGCTGGGCTACGACCACGAGGAGCCCGACGAGAAGGCCGAGATGTTCGGCCTCCAGGCGGCGATCGTGGACGGCTGGCGCGCCGAGCGCGGCCTGACCGGCCCGTCCCCGGCCCCCACCGTCTCGTGACGGCACCGCAGCTCATCACCGGGGCGGTCCTGCTCGTCGTGGTCGCCTGGTTCGCGGCCTGCGCCGAGTCCGGGCTCGCCCGCGTCTCCTCCTTCCGTGCCGAGCAGGCCGTACGGGAGGGCCGGCGCGGCGCCGAGAAGCTCGTCCAGGTCGCCGCGGACACCACCCGCTACCTGAACGTCGCGCTGCTGGTGCGGGTGACCTGCGAGATGGCCGCGGGCGTGCTCGTCACGTACGTCTGCCTCGACGAGTTCGGCGAGAACTGGACGGCGCTGCTCATCGCGATCGGTGTGATGGTCCTCGTGTCGTTCGTCGCCGTCGGCGTCTCGCCGCGCACCATCGGCCGCCAGCACCCGCTGGGCACGGCGACGGCCGCCGCGTACGTGCTCGTCCCGCTGGCCCGCGTCATGGGCCCCGTTCCGCAGCTGCTGATCCTCCTCGGCAACGCCCTCACCCCGGGCAAGGGCTTCCGCAAGGGCCCCTTCGCCTCCGAGGCCGAACTGCGGGCCATGGTGGACCTGGCGGAGCGAGAGTCGCTGATCGAGGACGAGGAGCGCCGCATGGTGCACCAGGTCTTCGAACTCGGCGACACGCTCGTGCGCGAGGTGATGGTGCCGCGCACCGACCTGGTGTGCATCGAGCGCTACAAGACCGTCCGCCAGGCCACGACGCTCGCGCTCCGCTCGGGCTTCTCCCGCATCCCCGTGACCGGGGAGAACGAGGACGACATCGTCGGCATCGTGTACCTGAAGGACCTCGTCCGCAGGACGCACGTCAGCCGCGATGCCGAGACCGACCTCGTCTCGACGGCGATGCGGCCGGCGGCCTTCGTGCCGGACACGAAGAACGCGGGCGACCTGCTGCGGGAGATGCAGCAGGTCCGCAACCACGTCGCCGTCGTGATCGACGAGTACGGCGGCACGGCGGGCATCGTCACCATCGAGGACATCCTTGAGGAGATCGTCGGGGAGATCACCGACGAGTACGACCGGGAACTCCCGCCCGTCGAGGAGCTGGGCGGGGACCGCTACCGGGTCACCGCGCGCCTGGACATCACCGACCTCGGCGAGCTGTTCAAGGTCGACGCCTTCGACGACGAGGACGTCGAGACGGTCGGCGGCCTGCTGGCGAAGGCGCTCGGCAGGGTCCCGATCGCCGGTGCGTCCGCGGTGGTCGAGCTGCCCGACGGGCGGCCGCTGCGGCTGACGGCGGAAGCCCCGGCCGGCCGCCGGAACAAGATCGTGACAGTGCTGGTGGAGCCGGTGGAGACCGCCGCGGACGAGGACGGCGAGGCCGGGTGACGCCGGCGGAGCTGCGCGCCCTCTGCCTCGGCTTCAACGCGGCGGTCGAGGAGTTTCCCTTCGGGCCCGAGACCTCCGTGTTCAAGGTGCTCGGGAAGGTGTTCGCGCTGTCGGCGCTCGACGGAGAACCGCTGAAGGTGAACCTCAAGTGCGAGCCCGAGAACGCGGTGCGGCTGCGTGCCGAGCACGAGGGCGTCGTCCCGGGCTGGCACATGAACAAGCGGCACTGGAACACGGTCACCGCGGGCGGCTCCGGCGCCGTCCCGGACGCGCTGGTCCGCGAGCTCGTCGAGGACAGCTACGACCTGGTGACCGCCGGCCTGCCGCGGGCGGAGCGGCTCCGGCTCGACCGGCCCTGAAGAGGCGCTGCAAAGGTCCCGGGAAAGGCCCTGACCAGGGCGGACCGTGCCGGCCGTGGGATGAAGGTCACTCCGCCCTCCGCCCCTCGCGGCACGGAACCCGCCCGACCGCCGTCTATGTTGGTCCAGGCCAATCCGTGATCCTCCACGGCCCGGGGGGACCGCCCGGATCACGGGGCACGGGGGACGGAGGGGAGAGCGCCTCGGCGGGGCCGTCGTACGGCTCCGCCGAGGCGCTCCCTATGCTGTCGGCCATGACCGAGAGCACCGGGATCAACCCCGAGGACAGCAAGATCATCACGCTGGCGCGCAGCGCCCGGGCCCGCAACGAGGTGCCCGAGGGCGCGGCGGTCCGCGACGAGACGGGCCGCACCTACGTCGCCGGAACGGTCGAGCTGGACTCCCTCCGGCTGAGCGCGCTCCAGACCGCCGTCGCCATGGCCGTGGCCAGCGGCGCCCGCTCCCTGGAGGCCGCGGCCGTGGTCAGCCGCGCCGAGGAGGTCGCCGCCGCCGACCGCGCGGCCGTCCGCGACCTCGGCGGCCCCGACACCCCGGTCCTGCTGGCGGGCCCGGACGGCACCCTCCGCTCGACCACCCCGGCCGGAGCCTGACCCCGCCGCACGGCACGGCCCGGCCGGCGCCCCTCAGGCGGCGGCCGGCGCGGGCCGCGCGGGGCGGCGGATGACCATCGCCATCAGGGCGGCCAGCGCGCACAGCGCCCCCGAGGCGTACCAGACCACGTCGTACGAGCCGAAGGCGTCCCGGGCCGCGCCGCCGAGGAAGGCGACCGCAGCGGCGCCGACCTGGTGCGAGGCCAGGACCCAGCCGAACACGATCGCGCTGTCGTCGCCGTAGTGCTCCCGGCACAGCGCCACCGTCGGCGGGACGGTCGCCACCCAGTCCAGCCCGTAGAAGACGATGAAGAACACCATCGGCGGGTGCACCGACGGCGCCAGCAGCATCGGCAGGAACAACAGGGACACCCCGCGCAGGGCGTAGTACACCGCCAGCAGGCGGCGCGCCTCGAAGCGGTCGGTGAACCAGCCGGACGCCACCGTGCCGACGACGTCGAAGACGCCGATCACCGCCAACAGCCCGGCCGCGGCCGTCACCGGCATCCCGTGGTCGTGTGCCGCCGGCACGAAATGCGTTTTGACCAGGCCGTTGGTGGAGGCGCCGCAGATCGCGAAGGTGCCGGCCAGCAGCCAGAACGGCCCCGTCCGCGCCGCCCGCAGCAGCACCGCGACCGCCCGCCGCGCCGCCCCCGGGACGGGAGCCGGCTTCGCCGCGTACGCACCCCCGTACGGGGCGAGCCCCACGTCCGCGGGGTGGTCGCGCAGCAGCAGCCACACGAACGGGACCACCGACAGGGCCGCCAGCGCGACCGTCACCGCCGCGGGCCGCCAGCCGTGGTGCTCGACCAGCCACGCCAGCAGCGGCAGGAAGACGAGCTGGCCCGAGGCGCCCGCCGCCGTCAGGACGCCCGTCACCAGCCCGCGCCGGGCGGTGAACCAGCGGTTCACCACCGTCGCGGCGAACGCGAGCGCCATCGAGCCGCTGCCCAGGCCCACCAGCACGCCCCAGAACAGCACCAGCTGCCAGGCCGCCGTCATCCACACGGTCGCCAGCGAGCCGCCCGAGATCACCAGCAGGGCCAGCGCCACGATCCGGCGGATGCCGAAGCGGTCCATCAGGGCGGCGGCAAACGGCGCGGTGAGCCCGTACAGGGCGAGATTCACCGAGACGGCGAACCCGATCGTCCCCCGCGACCAGTCGAACTCCGCGTGCAGCGGCTCGATGAGCAGGCCCGGCAGGGACGCGAACGCGGCGGCGCCCACGATGGTGACGAAGGTGACGGCGGCGACCCACCAGGCGCGGTGGACGCGCCCGCGGGCCGCCGGGGGAGGCCCCGCGCGATCGGCCGCGGCGGGATCGGCGGCGGTAGCTGTCTGTTCCACGCCGACAGCATCCGGGCACCCCCGCCCCGCACGACAGTGGCCCGGCTGCCACCCTTCGATACGATCGGGCCATGGCCCCCCACCGCGTCGCCGTCCTCGCGCTCCCCGGCCTGCTCCCCTTCGAGCTGGGCATCCCGCACCGGATCTTCGGCCGCGCCCGGGACGCCGCCGGGGAACCGCTGTACGAGATCCTGACCTGCGCCCTCGCCGCCGGCCCCGTCCGCACGGACGCCGACTTCGCCGTCCACGTCGAGCACGGACCCGAACTCCTCTCCACCGCCGACACCGTCGTCGTCCCCGCCTCGTACGAGCTGGGGCCCGTCTACGAGGAGGGCCGGCTCACCCCCGGGCTCGCGGCCGCGCTCGCGCACATCCGGCCCGGCACCCGGCTCGTCTCCATCTGCACGGGCGGCTACGTCCTGGCCGCCGCCGGATACCTCGACGGCCGCCCCGCCACCACCCACTGGGGCCACGCCGAGCACTTCCGGCGGCTCTTCCCCGCCGTCCGCGTCGACCCGGACGTCCTCTACACCGACGACGGGGACGTCCTGACCTCCGCCGGCGTCGCCTCCGGCATCGACCTGTGCCTGCACATCGTGCGCCGCGACCACGGCGCCGCCGTCGCCAACGACGTGGCCCGGCGGACCGTCGTCCCCCCGCACCGGGACGGCGGGCAGGCCCAGTTCGTCGACCGCCCCGTCCCGAACCCGCGGGCGGCCGGCACGGCCGCGGCCCGCGCCTGGGTGCTGGACCGCCTCCACGAGCCCATGCGCCTCGCCGACCTGGCCCGCAAGGAGTCCATGTCGGTGCGCACCTTCACGCGCCGCTTCCGCGAGGAGGCCGGGGTCAGCCCCGGGGAGTGGATCACCGGGCAGCGGGTGGAGCGGGCCAGGCAGCTCCTGGAGCGGACGGACCTGCCGATGGAGCGGGTGGCGCGCGAGGCCGGGTTCGGGACGGCGCAGTCGCTGCGCAAGCACCTCCAGGCGGCCCTCGGAGTCAGCCCCACCGCCTACCGCCGCACCTTCCGGGCGGCCGATCCGGCCGGTACGCCCCCCGCGGCGCGGCCCGCGCCGTGACCGGCCCGCGCCCCCCTCGGCGGCGGCCTGGTCGGCGCGGGGAGCGGCATCGGGGAGAATGGCCCGTATGAGCGATCGTTCCCCCGAGTCCACCGCCCCGCACCGTGCGGGTTTCGCCTGCTTCGTCGGCCGCCCCAACGCGGGGAAGTCGACCCTGACCAACGCACTGGTGGGCACCAAGGTCGCGATCACCTCCAACCGGCCGCAGACCACCCGCCACACCGTCCGCGGGATCGTGCACCGCCCCGACGCCCAGCTCGTCCTCGTCGACACCCCCGGCCTGCACAAGCCGCGCACCCTCCTCGGCGAGCGGCTGAACGACGTCGTGCGCACGACGTGGGCCGAGGTCGACGTGATCGGCTTCTGCCTGCCCGCCGACCAGAAGCTGGGCCCCGGCGACAAGTTCATCGCCAAGGAGCTCGCGGGGATCAGGAAGACCCCCAAGATCGCCATCGTGACCAAGACGGACCTGGTCGACTCCAAGGCGCTGGCCGAGCAGCTCATCGCGATCCAGCGGCTGGGCGAGGAGCTCGGCATCGAGTGGGCCGAGATCGTCCCCGTCTCCGCCGTCGGCGACAACCAGGTCGGACTGCTGGCCGACCTGATCGCGCCGATGCTGCCCGAGAGCCCGCCGCTCTACCCCGAGGGCGACCTCACCGACGAGCCCGAGGCCGTGATGGTCGCCGAGCTCATCCGCGAGGCCGCCCTGGAGGGCGTCCGCGACGAGCTGCCGCACTCCATCGCCGTCGTGGTCGAGGAGATGATCCCCCGGGAGAACCGCCCGGCGGACCGGCCGCTGCTCGACATCCACGCCAACGTCTACATCGAGCGGCCGAGCCAGAAGGGCATCATCATCGGCCCCAAGGGCTCCCGCCTGAAGGAGGTCGGGATGAAGTCGCGCAAGCACATCGAGGCGCTGCTCGGCACCCCCGTCTTCCTCGACCTCCACGTGAAGGTCGCCAAGGACTGGCAGCGCGACCCCAAGCAGCTGCGCAAGCTCGGCTTCTGAGGGCGGCCGCCCCTGCGGACTTCCCTAACGCAGGCGGCGGACCTTCACCGTGTTGTCGGTGCGGGTCCCCGGCCGGCCGTCGGGCGCGGGCTGGTCCTTCTCGTACTCCTCGGCGACCAGGACCTCCCAGTCGCCCTCCGGCAGCTCCAGTTGGCCGAGGACCTCGTCCGGCCTGGGGAAGTGGACGGGCGGACGGTCCTCCTCCGCCTGCCAGGACGCCCAGCCGCCGTGGCCGACGACCAGCAGCACCCCGCCCGGGGCCACGGCTCCCGCGGCAGCGCGCAGGATCCGGGCGCGGGGGAAGTCCCCGTAGGCGTGCAGGAAGCAGGCCGAGACGAGGTCGAACTCCCCGGCCGGGAAGGACTCGCCGAGGTCGTGGCGGCGGAAGTCGACACGGTCCGCGACCCCCGCCTCGGCCGCGTGCCCTGCGGCCCGCTCCAGCGCGACGCCGGAGATGTCGGTGGCGGTCACCCGCCAGCCGCGCCGGGCCAGCCAGACGGCGTCCGCCCCCTCGCCGCACCCCAGGTCCAGCGCCCGGCCGGGCGGAAGATCCCCGGCCTCGCGGACCAGCGCCTCGTTCGGGTTGCCGCTCCAGATGCGGTCGCTCTCACCGTAGCGGGCGTCCCAGAACTCCTCGCCGGAGAGGGAGCCGGCCGCCGCCTCCGCCGCGGCGTGCCGGTGCTGGTCGTGGGGGGTGTGCTCGGACACGGAGTCCTCCTCGGTCTACGGGCTGTGGTGGGCCCGATGCTGCGCCGCCCGGCGGGCCGGGGCCAAGCACCCTTGCCGTTTCGGCAAGCCGCGGCGGCCTGATGCGCGGGCGGCCGCGCCCGGTCGCCCCCGCCGGGCCGTCAGTCCTCGTCCGCGGGCTCGGCGATCAGGGCCGTCGCCACCGTCCGGAAGCCGGCCCGGGCGTAGACGCGGGCCACCGCCTCGTCGCCGGCCGACAGGAACACCGTACGGGCGCCGCGCGCGAGGGCGTCCGCGACGAGGGCGGCGGTCACGCCCAGCGCGAGGCCGCGGCGCCGGGCCGCGGGCAGGGTGGCGACGCCGACCACCTCGGCGGTGTCGCCTACCGGGATGTACTGGCCGGAAGCCAGGACCGTGCCGTCCTGCACCGCCACCGCCAGGGCGGTGCGCCCCGAGGCCAGGTCCGCGGACACCGACTCCCGGCGGGCCGCGGCCAAGGGCTGCTCCATCGCGGCGGCGAGTTCCGCCGGGCCCGCCGCGCCGACCGCGGTGCCCGGGTCGGCGAAGGCCAGCAGGGGGACCGCCACGGCCGCGGGCAGCAGTGCGTCGTCCGGGCCGATCAGCCGGACGCCGGGGTGCGCAGGCCCGGCCGGAGCGGACTGCTCCAGCACCATCAGGGGATGCGCGTGGACCCGCAGCCCGGCCTCCTCCGCGGCGGCGCGCAGCCAGGGACTGGTTTCGGCCACCCATTCGAACGCCTGCGGCACGCCCAGTTCGCGCTGGCGCTCCCTCACGCGGGCCACGTCGCCCGCTGTCGCGCCGGAGCTGCCGAGCGCGGGCCGGGCGTAGTACGGCCAGCCGGTGCCCTCGCGCACGAAGAGGGTGAGCGGGCCGAAGTCCTCGGCCCGCGCACCCCCGGCGCGCGGCGCGGTGTCGTAGTACGCCTCGATACGGGCCAGCGGTGTCAGCCGTGTCGGTGTCATCGGACCATACAAACAAGGAAGGACCTGCTCAGGCACCTTCTTTCAGGAGGCGGGTGATCAGGGCCCGCTGGGCGTCCGTCAGGTGCGGGTCGTGGCAGTGCACGGTCCGCCCGTCGACCGTGATCCGGTAGGAGAACCCGTCCCGGACGCCCGGCGCCGGACCGCCCGCGGCAGGCCGCAGCGCCAGCTGGGCCAGGGCCCGCCACTCGTCCTCGTCGGGCCGGCCCGCCGTGTCCACCTCGGCCCGCCGCTCGATGCCGGCGAAGCCGCCCGTCCGCACCACCTCGATCCTCATGGCCGTCCTCCTGTCCGGGGCCGGCCGCGCTACGCGACGCCCACCGTCGACCAGGCCTTCTGCAGCGCCCGGTGCTCCTCGCCGCCCTCGCCGTAGCGGGCGGCGGCGGCCGCGGTCGAGAGCCGGGCGAACTGGGCGAAGGTCGCCTTGGCGGTGAGTTCGCCGCCGGTCAGGGTGTCGTACCAGATCTGGCCGGCGCGCTCCCAGGCCTTGCCGCCGAGCTCGGTGGCGGCCACGTAGAAGGCGCGGTTGGGGATGCCGGAGTTGATGTGGACGCCGCCGTTGTCGCGCAGGGTGTCGACGTAGTCGTCCATGCTCGCGGGCTGCGGGTCCTTGCCGAGCTCGTCGTCGTCGTACGCGGTGCCGGGCGCCTTCATCGAGCGCAGGGCCACGCCGCTCACGTTCGGCCCGAGCAGGCCGGCGCCGATCAGCCAGTCGGCCTCGTCGGCGGTCTGGCCCAGCGTGTACTGCTTGATCAGCGAGCCGAAGACGTCGGACATCGACTCGTTGAGGGCACCGGACTGGCCGCGGTAGACGAGGTTGGCCGTGTACTGGGTGACGCCGTGGGCGAGCTCGTGGCCGATGACGTCCACGGCGACCGTGAAGTCGAGGAAGAGGTCGCCGTCCCCGTCGCCGAAGACCATCTGGCTGCCGTCCCAGAAGGCGTTGTTGTAGTCCCGGCCGTAGTGGACGCTCGCGTCCAGGGCGAGCCCGGCGTCGTCGATGGAGCGCCGCCCGAAGGCCTTCAGGAACAGCTCGTGCGTGGCGCCCAGGCCGGCGTACGCGCGGTTGACCGTGGCGTCCTGGGAGGCCTCGTCCCCCTCGCCGCGGACCTTCCGCCCCGGCAGCCGGGTGCGGTGCTCGGCGTCGTACACGGTCCGCTGCGGCTCGTCCGGGGCGGGCGCGCCCAGGGACGGCGCGGTGAAGGGGCGCGCGGTGGTGACGTTGCGCCGGGTGCGCAGGGAGGCATCGTGCTCCAGGGTGCGCAGGGCGGAGTCGGCGCGGCCGGCGTTCCGGGAGCCGGCGATCCGGTCGAGCATGTGGGGAGGCACGACCGTGCAGAACGGGGCGGGGACGGCAGTGTGGGTGTGGGAGGCATCCATCCAGGCAATGTGGCAGTGAGTCACTTTCATGTCACTAGCTGCAACCATGATTCATTCGGTTGTCTGAAAGATGCCGCGGCGTGTTGACGGATCCCCCGGAGCCCGGCGCATCGAAAGAGACGTAGGCCACATAGGGTACAAATCGGACAGGCGGGTCCCGCATACTGGAACGGCCCCTCGCGCCACGGCGCGGCTCGGCTAGGCTCGGCCCATCATGCGTTTCGGGCTGCTTCTGCTTAGCTGCCGCGGCGAGGGTCTGCAGTCGTAGGTCGACCCCCTCCCCGCGGAGTCTGGTGTTGCGGTTTACGACCGCCGTCGGCCGTTCAGCGATCCCCACGCGGACACCCGAGGAGCCCTACGCCATGAGCCAGCACACCTTCGCCGGTCGCCCCACCCCGATCACGAACGCGACCCACGCGCAGCAGCCGTCCGGGATGCCGATCCACAAGTACGGCCGCTACGAGCAGGTGGACCTGCCCGACCGCACCTGGCCCGACGCCCGAGTGACCAAGGCGCCCCGCTGGCTGTCCACCGACCTGCGCGACGGCAACCAGTCGCTGATCGACCCCATGACCCCCGCCCGCAAGCGCGAGATGTTCGACCTGCTGGTGCGCATGGGCTACAAGGAGATCGAGGTCGGCTTCCCCTCCTCCGGCGAGACCGACTTCGCGTTCGTGCGCTCCATCATCGAAGAGGGCGCCATCCCGGACGACGTGACCATCTCGGTCCTGACCCAGGCCCGCGAGGACCTGATCGAGCGGACCGTGGAATCGCTGGTCGGCGCCAGGCGCGCCACCGTCCACCTGTACAACGCCACCGCGCCGACCTTCCGCCGGGTCGTCTTCCGCGGCTCCAAGGAGCAGATCAAGCAGATCGCCGTCGACGGCACCCGCCTGGTCATGGAGTATGCCGAGAAGCTGCTGGGCCCCGAGACCGTCTTCGGCTACCAGTACAGCCCGGAGATCTTCACCGACACCGAGCTGGACTTCGCCCTGGAGGTCTGCGAGGCCGTCTGCGACGTATGGCAGCCCGGCCCCGGCCGCGAGATCATCCTGAACCTGCCGGCCACCGTGGAGCGCTCCACGCCCTCGACGCACGCCGACCGCTTCGAGTGGATGGCCCGCCACCTGACCCGCCGCGAGCACGTCTGCCTGTCGGTCCACCCGCACAACGACCGCGGCACCGCCGTCGCCGCCGCCGAGCTGGCCCTGATGGCCGGCGCCGACCGCATCGAGGGCTGCCTGTTCGGCCAGGGCGAGCGCACCGGCAACGTCGACCTGATCACCCTGGGCATGAACCTGTTCTCCCAGGGCATCGACCCGCAGATCGACTTCTCCCAGATCGACGAGATCCGCCGCACCAGCGAGTACTGCAACCAGATGCCGGTCCACCCGCGCCACCCCTACGCGGGCGACCTGGTCTACACGGCCTTCTCCGGCTCCCACCAGGACGCCATCAAGAAGGGCTTCGACGCCATGGAGGCCGACGCTGCCGCCCAGGGCAAGACCGTCGACGAGATCGAGTGGGCCGTCCCGTACCTGCCGATCGACCCCAAGGACGTCGGCCGCTCGTACGAGGCCGTCATCCGCGTCAACTCGCAGTCCGGCAAGGGAGGCGTCGCGTACGTCCTGAAGAACGACCACAAGCTGGACCTGCCGCGCCGCATGCAGATCGAGTTCTCGAAGATCATCCAGGCGAAGACCGACGCCGAGGGCGGCGAGGTCACGCCGAAGGCGATCTGGGACATCTTCTCCGACGAGTACCTGCCCAACCCGGACAACCCGTGGGGCCGCATCCAGCTGCGCGCCGGCTCGACCGCCACCGACAAGGACGGCACCGACACGCTGACCGTGGACGCCGTCGTGGACGGCGTCGAGACCGTCCTGAACGGCACCGGCAACGGCCCGATCTCCGCGTTCTTCGACGCCCTGGCCTCCATCGGCGTCGACGCCCGCCTGCTGGACTACACCGAGCACACGATGAGCGAGGGAGCCTCCGCCGTCGCCGCCTCCTACATCGAGTGCGCGATCGACGGCCGCGTCCTGTGGGGCATCGGCATCGACGCCAACACCACCCGAGCCTCCCTGAAGGCGGTCGTCTCCGCCGTCAACCGCGCAGGCCGCTGACCCGCCCTGGCGGGCCCGCCGCCGCCC
>NZ_RPSE01000659.1:0-1913 GCF_003949955.1 Streptomyces sp. WAC05292 | reverse complement strand
GCTCCCGCCCCCGCGCACACCGCCATCCGACGGGTCACCCCGACCGCCCGCACCCGCCGCGGGGGCAGCTGCCACTTCACCACCTGCACCACGAGCAGCAGCGCGGTCGACGCGACCAGCAGCGACCACGCCGCGGCCGACCGATCCTGCAGCGCCCACCACATCATCCCCGCCCACACCAGCCACGTCCCCGGCACGCCCGGAACCATCACCCCCGCCGTCCCGAGCAGCAGCACCAGCCCCACCAGGAGCAGCTGCGGCAGATCCATCTGCTCAGCGTGCCCGACCGTCTGCTAGCGGGCCACCCAGCCCCGCTCGTGCGCGTGCCAGCCCAGCTGGAGCCGGGTCGTGACACCGGCCAGCTCCATCAGGCCCTTCACGCGCCGCTGCACCGTCCGCAGCCCCAGTTCGAGGTGCTTGGCGACGCTCGCGTCCGTCATCCCGGCGAGGAGCAGCGTGAGGATCTCCAGGTCCGTGGCGTCCGGTACCTCCACCGACTCCTGAGGGGAGCCCGCCGCCCCCAGCCGCAGCGGCATCGACTCCCGCCACACCGCCTCGAACAGCCCCGTCAGCGACTCCAGCAGCCCCGACGCGTGCACCATCAGCACCGTCGGCTCGGCCCCCCGCCCCGTCAGCGGCACCATCGCGAGGGTCCCGTCCGCGATGACGAGCCGCGTCGGCACCCGCTCCGTCACCCGCACCAGCTCGCCGCGCGCCAACGCGGTCGACGCCTCGCGGATCCCCGACGGCAGGCCGAGCACCTCCCGCTCGATCACCACCCGGTACCCCACCCCGCGCACCGCCGCCCGCTCCTCCTCCGGGTTGTCCCCCGCGGCCACCACCTGCGGGCGGGCGCTGACCAGCGCGCACACCTCCCGTTCCGCACCCGCCTGGAGCTGGCGGAACCGGTGCGCGACCGCGCTCGCACCCGTCACCACCTCCACCAGGTCGTGCACCGTCGGCTCGGCCGGCTCCGCCCGGTACTCCTGCGCCAGCAGTTCCGCCGCCAGCTCCGCCTCCTCCAGCTCCTGCCGCTGCCGCGACAGCAGCGCCCCGAGCGCCACCGCCGGCGGGGCCGCCACCCAGCGGCCCGGCCGGGCCGAGGACTGCGCGGCCAGGCCGTGCCGCTCCAGGTGGCGCAGCGCCCGCTCCGTCTGCGGCACCGGGAGCGCCAGCCGGTGAGCCAGATCCGGAACCTCCGCCGCCCCCAACGCCACCAGCGCGCGGTACGCCGACTCCTGCCCCTCGTCCAGGCCGATCGCACTCAGCAACCCGTCCACCCCCACCTTTCGCCCACGGTCCACCCCTCCTGCTGCGTGGCGCCCCGGTCGCCCGGCCCCGCCGGTCGGCGGGAAGCGGCCACGGCGCAAACCCGCCGCGGACATCATCACCGGATGCGCCGCCCCTGTGACAAGGGCCGCCGGGAGGCGGTGGCGTGCGCACGGGGTGCGGGTGTGCCCGCGTCGGCGGACGGAGGCCGTGTACCGCTCCGTGCGGGGGTGGTGCGGGTCCTACTCATTTCGTGAGTTCCGCGTTTTCCGGGGCGGGGGCGCGCCGAGAATAGCCGCATGAGTCAGCGGGGTGCGGACGACTGGTGGCAGAAGCTGTACGGGGAACCCGACGCGGAAGCGGAACCCGGGCCCGACGGGGCGCAGGCGGAGGTGGAGGCGGACACCGCGCGGGCCGACACCTTGGAGTCGCGGTTCCGGGCCGCGGCCGACCTCGTCTCCCCGGCGCCCGGGCCGGCGGCCGGTCCGCGCGCGGCACCGGCAGGAGGACCGGTGGGACGCGCCGGGCAGGCGCCGCCGGCCGGTCACGGGCCCGCCGCCGCCCACACCGGGGTCCCGCCGGCGGTGCCGGCGCAGGACCGGAGGCCCGCCGGGCCGCCGCCCCCGGACCTCCCGCCGCCGCGC
>NZ_RPSE01000658.1:0-1914 GCF_003949955.1 Streptomyces sp. WAC05292 | reverse complement strand
CGCCCCCTTCGGGCCCGCCCCCTTCGGAGCCCGCCCCCTTCGGGGCGGGTGGCCGGGAGCGGGTCGGCTACGGCAGGTAGCGTTCGATGACCCTCGGGCCTTCCTTCTCGATCAGCTTCCGGGCCTTTTCGACCCGCTCCGGAGTCGGGTCGGCGCCCGTCGCCATGACGAGGTCCTCGGGGTCGTACGCCCGCTCCCCACCCGTGAACAGCTTCGACGAAGGGGTCACGGATTCACGCTGCTGGTCCGATTCTGTTCCCATCGGTTGCCTCCTAGGAGTACCTGCCTGGTGCCCCCATCCTCCGGCCGCACCCCCAAGAACGCACGTCGGCACCCGGCGCCCGCCCCCGACCGGCCGGGCATAACACCGGGGGAGGGGCCAACCGGCAGTACCTGAGGGCCCGTTGGGGTCCCTACGGTTTCCGCATCCCCGCCGAAGACCGAAGGGACCCCCCATGCCCAAGCGACACGCCCGATCGGCGTGTACCGCCCTGGCCGCGGCCGGCCTGCTGCTGGCCGCCGCCGTCGGGACGGCCGCCGCCGAGCCGGCGGCCCGGACCGCCCCGGCGCCGACCGCCGCCGAGACCCTGCGCACCGCCGAAGCGCAGCCCGAGCTGCTGGCCGCCATGCAGCGCGACCTCGGGCTGAGCCCGGACCGGGCCCGGGCCCGCCTCGCGCACGAGGCCGAGGCCGGGGCGGCGGCCGCCCGCCTGCAGAGCCGCCTCGGCCCCGCCTTCGCCGGCGCCTGGGTCGACGGCTCGGACGCGGCCGCCCTGTCCGTCGCCACGACCCGCGCCTCCGACGCGGCCGCGATACGCGCCGCCGGCGCCCGGCCGGTCGTCGTCGCCCGCTCCCTCGCCTCCCTCGACGCCGCGAAGGCCGCCCTCGACCGGGCCGCCACCGCCGGGACCCCGGTGCGCTACGTCGACCCCCGCACCAACGCCCTCGTCGTCGAGGAGGCCGAGCCCGGCGCCGCGGCCCGCCTGCTCGCCGCGACGGGCACCGACTCCTCCCTCGTCACCGTGGTGCCGACCGCGCAGGTCCCGCGCCCGCTGTACGACCTGCGCGGCGGCGACGCGTACTACATGAACGGCAGCGGCCGCTGCTCCGTCGGCTTCCCGGTGACCCGCGGCACCACCCACGGCTTCGCCACCGCCGGGCACTGCGGCCGGGCCGGGACGACGACGACCGGCTTCAACCGGGTCGCGCAGGGCTCCTTCCAGGCGTCGGTGTTCCCCGGCAGCGACATGGCCTGGGTCGCCGCGAACACGAACTGGACCGCCACCCCGTACGTCAAGGGCAGCGGCGGCGCGAACGTGCAGGTCACCGGCTCGGTCCTGCAGCCCGTCGGCGCGTCGGTCTGCCGCTCGGGCTCCACGACCGGCTGGCACTGCGGCACCATCCAGCAGCACAACACCAGCGTCACCTACCCCGAGGGCACCATCTCCGGCGTGACCCGCACGACGGTGTGCGCCGAGCCCGGCGACTCCGGCGGCTCCTACATCTCCGGTAGCCAGGCGCAGGGCGTCACCTCGGGCGGCTCCGGCAACTGCTCCAGCGGCGGCACCACCTTCTTCCAGCCGCTGAACCCGATCCTGTCCGCGTACGGGCTGACGCTGAAGACCACCGGCGGCGACCCGGGCCCCGGCCCCGGCCCCGGCCCCGGCGAGCCCGAGCCGGGCGGCACCTGGAAGGCCGGCACCGTCTACGCGGCCGGCGCGACCGTCACGTACGGCGGCGCGAGCTACCGCTGCCTGCAGGGCCACCAGGCCCAGGCGGGCTGGGAGCCGCCGAACGTGCCCGCGCTGTGGCAGCGCCTCTGACACGCCTCCCCGCGTGAGGAGGGGGCGGGTGACCCGCGGCTGCCAAGGGGGGAGCCGCGGGTCACCCGCCCCCTCCTCACGCGGGGAGGCG
>NZ_RPSE01000657.1:0-1927 GCF_003949955.1 Streptomyces sp. WAC05292 | reverse complement strand
GACGACGGGGGCGGGCAAGCGATCGCAAGGAAAGCGGGGGAGACGACGATGGAATCACTCGACGGGATCGACCGGGCCATCCTGGACCTGCTCCAGGCCGACGGCCGGCTCACCGGAGCCGAAGTCGGGCGCCGGGTGGGACTGTCCCAGCCTGCGGCCGCCGCCCGCATCCGGCGCCTGGAGAAGATCGGGGCCGTCACCGGCTACCGCGCCGTCGTCGCCCCGGCGGCGGTCGGGTTGAACATCCACGCCGTCGTCCGGCTGCGCACCACCCACGCCCGCCTGGCCCAGGCGCTCGCCCTCGCCGCCCGGACCCCCGAGGTCGTCTCGACCCTGCGCGTGACCGGCGAGGACTGCCTGGTGTTCGACGTGCACTGCGCGCACGCCGGACGCCTGGAGCAGATCGTGGACTCCCTCGCCCGCCACGGAGCGGTCACCACCTCCCTCGTCCTGCGCAGCTACCCGCCCAAGCCGCTGCCGGCGGCACCGTAGGGCGGCGCGGGCCTGCGCCCGCGCGGCCCCGCCGGGCCCTCACCCCTTGTAGGAGTTGATGAGCCGGGCCAGATGCTCGCCCGCGAGCGTCAGCGGCGTCTCGCTCTTGAAGACCTGTGCGGTGAGCTCGGCGCCTTCGAGGGTGCTGATGACGGTGGTGGCCAGGTCGTGCGCGTCGCCCTCCGGGAAGCCGGCTGCGCGGAGGGTGTCGGCCACCATGTCCCGCCAGTGCTGGAAGGCCTGGCTGACGGCCTGTTCGATGTCGGGGACCCGCCCGGTGGTCTCCAGAGCGGTCGCGCTGATCGGGCAGCCGTCCACCCAGCCGGAGTCGCGCAGGTGGCCGGCGAGCGCGCGGGCGCAGGCGGCGATGGCCTTCGCCGGGTCGGCCTCCTCGGACAGCGACGCCGACAGCAGGTCGGCGAACTCCTGGTCGGCGTGCCGGACCGCGGCCACGCCGAGGGCCTGCTTGCCGCCGGGGAAGAAGTGGTAGACCGAGCCGAGCGTGGCCTTGGCCTCCTGCGCGACCTGCTTGATGCCGGTCCCCTCGTACCCCTGACGCTGCATCAGCAGGGAGGCCGCGTGGACGATGCGCTCCCGGGTGCCCGGCTGTGGTGATTTCGCCATACGGCAGAGCCTACTGGGTAGAGCGTTCGTTCTAGCTTGTGGATCCCGCGGACGCCGTGCTAGCTTCCGACTAGTTAGAACGTTCTTTTTAGAGCGTTCCGGAGCCCGAGGAGCCGAGATGGAACACAAGCGGATCACCGCCAACGGCCTGGACCTGGCCTACGTCGAAGCAGGAGAGGGGCCGCTCGCACTGATGCTGCACGGCTTCGACACCCCCCGGCTGTACCGGTACCTCATGCCGGCGCTGGCCGAGGCGGGATACCACGCCGTGGTCCCCACCATGCGGGGCTTCGCCCCCTCCCAGATCCCGCCGGACGGCAGCATGCGCCTTCCCGACCTCATCGCCGACGCCAACGCCCTGCACGAGGCGCTGGGCGGCGGGTCGGACGCGGTCCTCATCGGGCACGACTGGGGCGGCTTCACCACCTGGGGTGCCGCCGCGGCCGCACCCGAGCGGTGGGCCAAGGTGGTCGTCAACGACGTCCCGCCGCTGCCGTTCTACGACCGGGGCGGCGCGGACCCCGCCCGGATCGAGCGGTACGTCCACTTCTACTTCTTCCAGATGGCCGTGGCCGACCAACTCGTCGCGGCGAACGACCTCGCCTACCTCGACTGGCTCTGGGACCACTGGACGGGGAACGTCCCCGGCTACGACTCCACCGAGGACCGCAAGGCCATGAAGGAGGGGCTCAACACGCCGGAGAGGCTCCACCTCGGCCTGGAGCTGTACCGGCAGAACTTCCCGGCCGCTACGTTCGGCACCCCGCAGTGGGACATGCCCCGCGTGCTGGACAGGCTGCCCTCCCAGCCC
>NZ_RPSE01000656.1:0-1929 GCF_003949955.1 Streptomyces sp. WAC05292 | reverse complement strand
GGGCGGTGCCGGAGCGGCCGCGGCCGCGGCGGGCGGGACGGGCTGCGGGGCGGACTGCGGGACGGGCTGCGGGGCGAACGCGCCCGGCTGCTGGTCGGCCGGCACCAGCACCAGGTAGCCGACCATCGGCGGTCGGCCCGGCAGCACCGGCAGCGCGTGCTGCGGGGCCGGCAGCCAGGTGGTGCCCGGCGGGAGCAGGCCGGCGACGTCGACCGGCTCGTCGGCGGAGACGGCCCGCAGCCGGTGGCGCGCAGCGGACGGAGGGAAGGCGGGGGCGGTGGCGGTCGCAGCGGACGCGGCGGTCGCGGCGGATGCGGCGGTCGCGGCGGGCGTCAGGGAACGGGTCTGAGACATGGGTGGTCGGCTCTTTCACGCGAATGGTCGGCAGGAGACGTGCGTACGTCCTCGTTCCGCGCGCAGACCGAAGGCCTCGGAGACGGGAAGCCGCGCAGGGCGGTCCCGGAAGGCTTTAAAGGGCCGGCGCGTTCACCGCGCGGCAACACACCCGGTCGAAATCGTGGTCCTGACGGGAGGGCCAGAACGGCTCGAGGTCGCTGCGACCGGTCGAGGTGTGCGGGTGGCTGGCCATGGGCCCATTGAAGCAGATGCGCTCCGGGCCGGGCAGGGTGTGTCCCACTTCGTGGAGCGGAATCCCATATTCAGCAAACTGGGCAGGATGGCAGGGGTGTTCGATCGCGACAAAGTGGTATAGAGCGGAGTGGTGGTCGTGGCAGGGATCTCGTTGCCGTATCGCATGGTGGACTCATGCGTCCCGTCCCCACACCCCGGCGGAACGCGAACGCCCGCCGGACCCCGAGGGATTCGGCGGGCGACGAAGGCGATCCGGTCAGACCAGGCCGTCCTTCTCCAGGCCGGTGCAGCAGGTGTCCGTGATCAGGCGGGTCACCACGTACGGGTCCACGTTGGCGTTCGGGCGGCGGTCCTCGATGTAGCCCTTGCCGTCCCTTTCCACCTGCCACGGGATGCGCACCGACGCGCCGCGGTCGGAGACGCCGTAGCTGAACTCGTTCCACGGGGCCGTCTCGTGGAGGCCCGTCAGGCGCTCGTCGATGCCCGCGCCGTAGTTCTTCACGTGGTCGAGCGGCTTGCTGCCCTCGCCCAGCGCCTCGCACGCGGAGATGATCGCCCGGTAGTCCTCGCGCATCGCCTTCGTGGAGAAGTTCGTGTGCGCGCCCGCGCCGTTCCAGTCGCCCTTCACCGGCTTCGGGTTCAGCGTCGCCGAGACGTTGAAGTCCTCCGCGGTCCGGTACAGCAGCCAGCGCGCCACCCACAGCTGGTCCGCGACCTCCAGCGGGCCGAGCGGGCCCACCTGGAACTCCCACTGGCCGGGCATGACCTCGGCGTTGATGCCGGAGATGTCCAGGCCCGCCGCCAGGCAGTGGTCGAGGTGCTTCTCGACGATGTCGCGGCCGAAGATCTCGTCCGAGCCGACACCGCAGTAGTAGCCGCCCTGAGCGGCGGGGAAGCCGCCGACCGGGAAGCCGAGCGGGCGGTGGCCGTCGAAGAAGGTGTACTCCTGCTCGATGCCGAAGATCGGCTCCTGGGCCGCGTACTTCTCGGCGACCGGACGCAGCAGGGCGCGGGTGTTCGACTCGTGCGGGGTCATGTCGATGTTCAGGACCTCGCACAGGACGAGGACGTTGCTCCCGCCCCGGATCGGGTCCGGGCAGGAGAACACCGGCTGGAGCACACGGTCCGACGCATGGCCCTCGGCCTGGTTCGTGCTCGACCCGTCGAAGCCCCAGACCGGCAGCTCGCCGCCGTCCGCGAGGATCTTCGTCTTGGAGCGCAGCTTCGCCGTCGGCTCGGTGCCGTCGATCCAGATGTACTCGGCCTTGTAGCTCACGGGACCCATCCTTCGGTGCGTCGCTCCGGCGCAGACCCGGCGGGGGCTGCGGGGGTGGTGCG
>NZ_RPSE01000655.1:0-1945 GCF_003949955.1 Streptomyces sp. WAC05292 | reverse complement strand
GGGGTGGGGCTGAGGGGGCGGCGCCGGTTACTCCTCCAGCTCCCCGCCCCCTCCGGAGAACTGCGCCAGCCGGAACACCACGAATTCGGCCGGCTTGACCGGCGCGATGCCGATCTCGCAGACGACCCGGCCCAGGTCGACCGACTCCGGCGGGTTGGTCTCCTCGTCGCACTTCACGTAGAACGCGTCCTCGGGCCGCTGCCCGAAAAGCGCCCCCGTCCGCCACTCGTTGACGAGGAACGCCGAGATGTTGCGCCGGATCCGTGCCCACAGCGCCTGGTCGTTCGGCTCGAACACCACCCACTGGGTGCCGACGAGGATCGACTCCTCCAGGTAGTTGAAGTAGCGCCGCACGTTCAGGTAGCGCCACGCCGGGTCCGAGGCCAGCGTGCGCGCCCCCCACACCCGGATCCCGCGGCCCGGGAAGGCGCGGATGCAGTTCACGCCGACCGGGTTGAGGAGGTCCTGCTCGCCGCGGGTGATCTGGAGCTCCAGGTCGACCGCGCCGCGCACGATCTCGTTGGCGGGGGCCTTGTGGACGCCGCGCTCGGCGTCGTTGCGCGCCCACACGCCGGCCAGGTGCCCGGACGGCGGGACCACCTCGGCCTGGCCGGTGGACGGGTCGAAGACCTTGATCCACGGGTAGTAGAGGGCCGCGTACCGGGAGTCGTAGCCGGCGACCTCCATGCGCCACTTGCGGACGTCCCGCGCGTTCAGGCCGGGCGGCGGGTCGAGCAGCGCCATCCGGTCGCCCATCAGCTCGCAGTGCGCGACCATGCCGAGTTGGACCGCCTTGACCTGTTCGAGGTCCAGCAGGCCCCGCCGGTAGGCGGCCATCAGGTCGGGTGCGGCGACCATGGTGATCTCGTCGAGGGCTTCCAGGCCGCCGAATCCGGTGCGGTCCGCCGAGTCGCCGAGGAACCGGCCCGAGTCCAGGCCCGTCCCGGCGGCGGCCGGCACCGGTGCGGCGGCGCGCACGGCCGCGGGCCCGGCCGCGGGCGGCGGGGCCAGCGTCAGCGACTGCGCCTCCGGGCGCGCGGAGGCGGTCCCCGGCACGGCCTCCTCCACCGTGATGGTCTTGGACCGCTGGCGGACCTGCGCGACCACGTAGTTGCGCGCGGACTTGCGGGCGCTGACGTCGAACTCCTCGACGACCGCGTCCCCGTCCTTGACCAGCAGCTTGAACCGGTCCGCGGCGCCGGAGCCCCCTGACGAGCCCTCGCCTGCGCCGTCGGCGTCCTGCACCTCGACGGTGAGCGGGCCGGTGCCGGACGGCGCCGCCGTCAGGGCGGCCACCTTGAACGACCCGAGGACGGCGGCCTCGCCGGCCGCGCCCTCCTCCGGCACCGCCGCGGCGCGGCCGACCGCGGAGTCCGGGACCGCGGCCGCCGGGTCGGCGCCGCCGACCCGCACCACGTACGCGGCCGTGCCGCCGTTGTTGAAGAACCCGTACACGGCGTGCGCCAGGTAGCAGCCGTCCGTGAAGTCGCCGAACTCGGCGACGTACTGCGACCAGTTCGTCACCAGGGTCGGGTCGTTCAGCGGCCCGCACGGAGCGAGCCCGACGAACGCCGCGACGGACGTCCCCACCCCCTCGATGGGCCGGGAACCGCTGGCGACTTCCTCGACGTACACGCCGGGGGAGAGGTAGTTCGGCACGGGAAGCTGCTCCTTGCTGCTGATCGGGCGGCCGGCCGGGACGGCGTACCGCCCGCGGCGCGGCCGTATCCGCTGGTCAGACCGACCATCGCCGACCCGGGCACCCGCGCGGGAGGACCGGCCGGACCGCGTCGGGGGCAGCCCCGCCTTCCCGCCCGGACACCGGCCGCGCCCGAACCCGCAGTAACGTTCCCCTTCGGGGGGAACGCGGTGATCCAGGGGAAGAGGGGCGATAGGTGGGGGCGTACGGCGGCGCGGACGGCAGCGGCGCAGGCCGGGGCGGAGC
>NZ_RPSE01000654.1:0-1953 GCF_003949955.1 Streptomyces sp. WAC05292 | reverse complement strand
CCCCGTCGCCCCCGACCCCGACGCCGTCCCCGACACCGCCTCCGCCCTCCTCAACTTCGACGGCATCTCCTACGCCAAGGGTGCCTCGGCGCTGCGCCAACTCGTCGCCTGGATCGGCGAGAAGGACTTCCTCGCCGGCATCAACACCCACTTCACCCGGCACCGGTTCGCCAACGCCTCCCTCGCCGACCTCATCGACTCCCTCGCCGCCCACACCGACCGCGACGTCCACACCTGGGCCGAGACGTGGCTGCGCACCACCGGCGCCGACACCCTCACCTCCCGCGTCCGGGAAGGCCACGGCGGCTGGACCCTCACCGTCGACCGCGACGGCAGCCGCCCCCACCACATCGCCGCCGGCCTCTACGACCGCGACCCCGGCGACGGCCGCCTCCACCTCCGCGAACGCCTCACCCTGGACCTCCCCACCGACGAAGTCCTCTCCGCCGCCGGACCCCGCCCCGCCCTCCTCGTCCTCAACGACGGCGACCTCGGCTACGCCAAGATCCGCCTCGACGAAACCTCCGTGGAGACCGCCCTGAGGGGCATCTCCGCGGTCCCCGACCCCCTCACCCGCGCCGTCGTGTGGAACTCCCTGCGCGACATGGTCCGCGACGGCGAACTCGAACCGGCCGCCTACCTCGCCACCGCCGAAGCACACCTCGGCGACGAACCCGACCTGGCCGTCGTCCAGGGCGCCCTCACCTTCGCCCGCCACCACATCGCCGACCGCTACCTCGCCCCCGACCGGCGCACCGAAGCCCTCACCACCCTCACCGGCATCGCGCGCGACCTGCTGCGCCGCACCGAGGACGGCTCCGACCCCGGCCTGCGCCTGTCCGCCGTACGCCTCCTCATCGACAGCGCCACCCAGCCCCACACCCTCACCGGCTGGCTCGACGACGGCACCGTCCCCGGCGGCCCCGAACTCGACCCCGAACTGCGCTGGCGCGTCCTCGCCCGCCTCGCCGTCCTCGGCGCCGCCACCCCCGCCGACATCGACGCCGCCCTCGCCGACGACCCCAGCGCCACCGGCCGTGACGGCGCCGCCCGCTGCCACGCCTCCCTCCCCGACCCCGCGGCGAAGGCCGCCGCCTGGGACCGCCTCTTCCACGACGACGACCTCTCCAACTACCTCTTCACCGCGACCGCCCGCGGCTTCTGGCAGCCCGAACAGGCCGACCTCCTCGCCCCGTACGTCCCCCGCTACTACACCGAGGCCACCGCACTCGCCGCCCGCCGCGGCCCGGCCATCGCCGAAGCCGCCGCCCGCCACGCCTTCCCCGCCCACGCCGTCGACCCCGGCCACCTCGCCACCGGCCGCGAAGCCCTCACCGACCCGGCCGTCACCCCCCGCCTCCACCGCGGCCTCACGGACCAACTGGACGACCTGGCCCGAGCCCTCCACGTCCGCACCGCCGACTCCTGACCGGGACGGGAGCCGCCACCCCACGCCGGGGCGGCGGCTCCCCTGCCCCGCAGGCACGGGACACCCGCCACACGAACGGGCGGTGACAGAGACGGGGGAGCCCCCGCCGCGCTTCCCCCGGGCCAGGGCCGCACCCGAGCGGTTCGCGCCCGCCTTCCGGATGGGGCGCACTCAAGAGACCGGCCGGCCCCGACAGCCTCCCCCACGCGTCCCCGCGCTCCTCCGGCGCTTCAGCGAACCGCACCCGGAGCTGCGCGAGATGTCCGCCTCGGCGGTCCGCGATGCGCCCCGGAAACCCACCTGGTCCTTCGGCGAACGACGGAACTCGCAACCCCGGCCGGTGTCCGCGACGGTGTGCCGCGGCCCACCCCACCGCCGGCACGTGGGAAGCGGCCCCGCCGAATGGCGGCCCGGCGGCCCGGCGCCCGAGTCCTCCCCGCTCCCGGACGGCCCCCTCCCGCGTGCCGCACCGCGGCCGCCGGCCGGCCACCTGCCCCCTCGCCAGGGCGGGGGCGGCGGTGGAC
>NZ_RPSE01000653.1:0-1958 GCF_003949955.1 Streptomyces sp. WAC05292 | reverse complement strand
CGGCTCGGGGGCCAGCCGGGACAGGACCCCGAGGCGCCGGGGCTCCGGCAGCATCTGGGGCTCGGGTGTCACGTCCATTCGAGGACGCCCTTCTTGTACGCGTAGAGCAGGCCGACGGCGAGGAAGCCCAGGAAGACGAACATCTCCACGAGCGTCGTGGCGCCGTAGCCGGCGGCGGCGAACACCGTCGCCCACGGGAAGAGGAAGATCGAGTCGACGGCGAAGATGGCGTAGAGGAAGGCGTAGACGTAGTAGCGGACCTGGGTGTGCGCCCAGCCCTCGCCCACGGGGTCGACGCCGCACTCGTACGTCAGCAGCTTCTCGGGGGTCGGGACGACGGGCCGCAGCAGGCGGCCCGCGCCGAACGCGACGGCCACGAAGAGCACGCCGAGGACCGCCAGCAGGCCGACGACCGAATAACTCCGGAAGTAGTCCGCGGCGAGCACGGTCACGGTCGACACCGTTGGTTCGGGCACGTCCGTTCCTCGCTCCTTGGCCACTGTCGACGATCTGGTACGGACGGGAGTCTAGGGCCTGCCCCGAGCGGGGTGGGGTTATCCCCCGTTCACCGCGGCCCGGCTCCCCCATGGCACCGGCCGCGGGTGTCTTGGCAGGCTGTGCGGCATGACCGCACTCCCTGCCGCTCCCGACGACGACCGACCGCCTGCCGTGCGCCCCGCCCTGGGGGCGGTGGCGTGGAAGGAGATCGCCCATCTGCTGGCCAACCTGCCGGCCTCGCTCTTCGGGTTCGTGTGGACCCTGACGATGGTGACAACGGCGGGCGGGCTGTCGATGACGGTGGTCGGTGTCCCGCTGCTGGCGGCCGGCCTGGCCGTGTCCCGGGTGGTGGGGCGGTTGGAGCGGGCGCGGGCGCGGCTGCTGCTCGGGGTGCGGGTGGAGGAGCCGTCCGCGCTACCGGGTCCGCAGCGGGCGGGCGGGTTCCTGGCCTGGCTGTGGTCCGCGGTGACGGACCCGGTGGCCTGGCGGGCCGTGCTGTACGAGCTGGTACGGCTGCCCTGGGGGGTGCTCACCTTCACGGTAGCGCTGGTCGGCCTGTTCGTGCTGTGGCCGGTGCTGCCGTACGTGGCGCGGGCGCTGACGAACGTGGACCGGGTGCTCGTACGGGTGCTGCTGTCGCCGTCGGACGAGCTGGAGCGGCGGATCGCCGAGCTGGAGTCGGACCGCGGGGTGGTCGTGGACACGGCGGCCGCGGACCTGCGGCGCATCGAGCGGGACCTGCACGACGGGGCGCAGGCCCGGCTGGTGGCGCTGGCGATGGGGCTGGGCCTGGCGAAGGAGAAGCTGGAGGAGGATCCGCGGGCGGCGGCGGCCATGGTGGACGAGGCGCACGGCGAGGTGAAGCTGGCGCTGAAGGAGCTGCGGGACCTGGCGCGCGGCATCCACCCCGCCGTGCTGACCGACCGCGGCCTGGACGCCGCGCTGTCCTCCGTCGCCTCGCGCTGCACGGTGCCGGTCGCGGTCGCCGTCGACCTGCCCGAGCGGCCCGCCCCCGCCATCGAGGGCATCGCCTACTTCACCGTCTCGGAGCTCCTGCAGAACATCAGCAAGCACGCCCAGGCCTCCTCCGCCCGCGTCGAGGTGTGGAAGTCGGGGCCGCGGCTGCTGATACGCGTCGCCGACGACGGGCGCGGCGGGGCGGCACCCTCCGGGGGCACCGGCATGGCGGGGCTCGCGGAGCGGCTGGAGGCGGTCGACGGGGTGTTCGCCGTGGACTCCCCGCCGGGCCGGGGGACGGTCGTGACGGCCGAGCTCCCGTGGCGGGCGCGCGGCTGACCGCACGGGGGTGGGGTTAACCCCCGGTCGGGGAGGCCGACGCACCTCATGGCCCGGCCGGGCACCGGCGGGCAGGGTGAAGGGGCGGATCAAGCGGACCCGAGGGGAAGGCGGACGGAGCATGGACGGCGGCGGCGCGGTGGCCGGCAGGGCAGGCCGGGCAG
>NZ_RPSE01000652.1:0-1969 GCF_003949955.1 Streptomyces sp. WAC05292 | reverse complement strand
CCCCCCTCCCCCTCCCGACTACGGTGTGTCCCGTGAACCACCCCGACGATTCGCCGCACGTGACCCTGCAGTGCCAGGACGACACCTCCGTCGGAGTCCGCTTCGCGGACCGGTCCGCATCCGACGGGTACTGCGTGCAGTACGCGGTGGAGCTGTGGGCCCCGGGCATGGCCGCGCGGCTCGACGGCGCCGTGGCCTGGATCCGCGGCAGCGACCTCGCACCCTTCCTGGCCGGGCTGGCCGAGGACTTCCGCGGCTGGGACGGCGAGCGCACCTGGCAGACCCACGACGGCGACCTGGCCGTGACGGCGGTCCACCGCTCCGGCGGGCACATCGGTCTGACCTGGACGCTGCGCCCCTGGCGGCGGTCGGCCGGCGACTGGAGCGCCTCGGCGACGACATGGCTGGAAGCCGGAGAAGCCATGCGCTCTTTCGCCGCCGACATCGGCCGTTTCCTCGCCTGGGAACCGGCCCACCCGTAGACGGCCCCGCAAGGCCCGGGCCGCCACGGACAAGATCGACATCAGAGTGTAGAGCCCACTGAACGCGACATCCGGGGCATCGGGGATGCTGGTCCTCCGCACGGTCGCGAAAGGGGCGGCAGCCATGGGGACTTGGCAGCAGCAGTTACGGACGGCCCGCACGTGGCGGGACTACCGCCGAGCCCTCCACACCTTCTGGATGGACGGCCTCGACGTCGACACGCTCGGCGAGCTGGGCCGGACCATGGCCGAAAGGGCGGCCCCGGCATTTCCCGGGCGCGCCGCCGCCGACGGCTTCGACCGGGTCCTCGACCGGACCCTCCCCGATGCCCCGCCGGACTGGGCGGAAGTCGAGTTGTGCGTGCGGACCCGCGCCGAGCACCGGCCGGGCGAGGACGCCGACGGCCTCGTCGCCCAATGGGCCGACGGCTACCGCGCATGCGGAGGCGACCCCGGGCCCCGCACACCGCAGCGACGCCTGGCACAGCCGCGGTGGAGGCGGCGGGCCGCCTGGACCGCGGCGGTGCTGCTCATCGCCGCCGTGATCAAGTGGTCGGACGACGGCGCGAACGGCACCGACCCCTCACCGAGGGTGTGGGCCTACGACTCGCCCACCGAAGGCGGCGACGCGCACCACAACGGCTTCTACGAGCCCGGCCAGCAGTTTTACGTCCAGTGCCAGGTCACCAACGGCCGGACCTTCCCCCTCGGCGACAGCTACAAGGGCCCCGGCCGTGAAGGCGTGTGGTACCGCGTCCAGCCCGGCAAGTGGGTCCCCGCGGCATACGTCGACGCCGGCACTGCTCCCCTGCCCGCCTGCTGAACCCCTTCCGCACCGCGCCCACACCGCATCCACCGGCACCACCGGTGAGAGGGAGCCGAACCGTGTCACGATCCGATGCACCCCGACGGAAGAGCCGCAGGCTCGCGCTGAGCGCGGCGGCGGTGACGGCGGTCGCCGTTACCGCCGCCGGAGCCGGATACCTGGCGGGCCGCGGCGAGCCGACCGCCCCCGACCGGCCCGGCGTCGAGATGGCCGGCAAGCCGGGCGCGCTGCCCCACCCGGAGATCACCCGGTTCTCGGGCGTCAGCCGCGTGAAGTCCGACAGCCCCGGTCACCCCGTCAAGATCCGTCCTTGTCCCGGCCCCGCTCCGTACGGAAGCCACGGCTGCCACGAGTCGTCCCTCCGCTTCCTTCCCGACGACACCCCCGTCCGCATGTGGTGCTGGACCGACGGCACGGCCCCCGACACCCGCGCGCCGTCCGACAAGCGCTGGTTCTACGTCATCGAGGCCGACGGCAGCCCCCACCCCGGCGAGGCGGGGTACGTCCACTCGGCACTGATCCCGACCGCCGAACAGGTCCGGGTGCCGGAGTGCACCACCCAGCGGCTCCTGGAGGCGGCCCCGCTGCCTCCAGGAGCCGCTGGGTGGTGCACTCCGGCACCCGGACCTGTTCGGCGGTCGGGATCAGTGCCGAGTGGACG
>NZ_RPSE01000651.1:0-1989 GCF_003949955.1 Streptomyces sp. WAC05292 | reverse complement strand
GTACGGGGGCGTTCCGCCGCCGCCCACCACGGCGACGGAACGCCCCCGTACGCCGCCCCCGGCCGCCCGGACCGCGGGGGCCGGCACAAACGGACCGGCTGGCGCCGCCTCGTCCCCGGCTGGCGCCCCGCCCTCGGCACCCTGCTCGCGCTCGCGCTGCTCGTCGGCGGCGCCCTCGTCGCCGGCTACCTCCTCGTCGACATCCCGCCCGCCAACGCCGCCGCGACCGCCCAGTCGAACGTCTACCTCTACTCCGACGGCACCCAACTCGCGCGCGACGGCGAGGTGAACCGCGTCAACGTCACGCTCTCGCAGATCCCCCGAACGGTGCAGGAGGCCGTACTCGCCGCCGAGGACCGGGACTTCCACACCGAGCGGGCCGTCGACCCCAAGGCGATGCTCCGCGCCGCGTGGAACACCCTCACCGGCAAGGGCCGCCAGTCCGGCTCCACCATCACCCAGCAGTACGTCAAGAACTACTACCTGGGGCAGGAGCAGACCATCAACCGCAAGGTCAAGGAGTTCTTCATCGCGATCAAACTCGGCCGCGAGAAGTCCAAGGCCTACATCCTGGAGGGCTACCTCAACACCAGCTACTTCGGCCGCAACGCCTACGGCATCCAGGCCGCCGCCCAGGCCTACTACGGCAAGGACGTCGGCCGCCTCACCACCGCCGAGGGCGCCTACCTCGCCACCCTCCTCAACTCCCCCAGCACCTTCGACGTCGTCACCCACCCCCGCAGCCGCGACCGGGCCCTCGCCCGCTGGAACTACGTCCTCGACGGCATGGTCAAGAAGCAGTGGCTCACCGAGGCCGAGCGGGCGGCGACCGCCTTCCCCGAACCGGGCCGGATCCGCCCGGCCGCCGGCCTGTCCGGACAGCGCGGCTACCTCGTCGAAGCCGTGAAGGACCACATCACCGAACGCGGCATCCTCGACGAGAAGACCCTCTCCGCGGGCGGCTACCGCATCACCACCACCATCGACCGCCGCAGGCAGGCCGACTTCACCGAGGCCGTCACCGACCGCATGCTCACCCGGCTCGACCCCGCCGCCCGCCCCGTCGACCGCTTCGTCCGGGCCGGCGGCGTCTCCATCGACCCCGCCACCGGCAAGGTCATCGCCATGTACGGCGGCATCGACTACACCCGCCAGTACGTCAACAACGCCACCCGCCACGACCACCAGGTCGCCTCGACGTTCAAGCCGCTCGTGTTCGCCGCCGCCGTCGAGAACCGCTCCCGCACCCAGGACGGCCGGCCCATCACCCCCAACACCGTCTACAACGGGGACAACAAGCGCCGCGTCACCGGCACCCGCGTCTCCTACGCCCCCGAGAACGAGGGCCGGCAGTCCTACGGCGACATCACCGTCACCACCGCCACCGACCTCTCCGTCAACACCGTCTTCGCACAGATGGTCGTCGACGTCGGCACCGACCGGGTGAAGCAGACCGCCATCGCCCTCGGCATCCCCGAGAACACGCCCAACTTCACCGCCGGCCCCGCCATGGCCCTCGGAACCCTCCAGGCCAGCGTCCTCGACATGGCCCAGGCGTACGCCACCCTCGCCGACCACGGCCGCCGCACCCCCCACACCTTCATCGAGAAGATCACCAAGGGCGGCGACACCCTCGCACTCCCCGACCGCAGCCCCGAGCAGGCCATCAGCCGCCAAGCCGCCGACACCACCACCTCGATACTCCTCAGCGTCGTCGACAACGGCACCGGCACCGCCGCCCTCGCCGCGGGCCACCCCGCCGCCGGCAAGACCGGCACCGCCGAGGAAGACCGCTCCGCCTGGTTCGCCGCCTACACCCCGACCCTCGTCACCGTCGTCGCGATGATGGGCCAGGACCCCGACACCGGCACCGTCGCCGCCGTCAGCGTCGGCATCGTCGACGGCGTCCCCCTCCTCGACCTCTGCTACGAGGAAGACGTCCGCGCGGAAACCGACATGAACGTCGTCTGCACCGGCGACGGCCGCTTC
>NZ_RPSE01000650.1:0-1990 GCF_003949955.1 Streptomyces sp. WAC05292 | reverse complement strand
GGGCGGGCTGTTCGGGGTGTCGGACGGGTCATACACGGACGTCTCCGGGGCCGCCTGGCGGGTTCGTGATCCGGATGCTACTGGTAACCACCCACCCATATCCGATATGTCGCCCCTTGCTGTGGCCCCAATGGGCCAGTCGGCGGGGAGGGCGCCTCCGCGGGCCGGCTCACGCGGCGTCCAGGGCGCACTCGGCCCAGATCACCTTGCCGCGGGGGGTGTAGCGGGTGCCCCAGGCCTGGGAGAGCTGCGCGACGAGGAACAGGCCGCGCCCGCCCTCGTCCGTGGCGGCGGCGCGGCGCAGGTGGGGGGCGGTGCTGCCGCCGTCGGAGACCTCGCAGATGAGGGTGCGGTCGCGTATCAGGCGGACCTGGATGGGCTCGCCGCCGTAGCGGACGGCGTTGGTGACGAGTTCGCTGAGCAGCAGCTCGACGGCGAACGCCGGCTCCTCCAGGCCCCACTCGGCGAGCGTGCGGGTGGCGACGGCCCTGATCTCGCCGACGCGGGCCGGGTCCGCCGGGACGTCCCAGGCGGCGATCCGCTCGGCGGGCAGGGTGTGGATGCGTGCGGCGAGCAGGGCGATGTCGTCGTCGGGGTGGTCGGGTGCGACGGCGTCGATGACGGAGCGGCAGGTGTCCTCGGGGGTGCGGCCGGGGTGGGCGAGGGCGCGGCGCAGGTCTTCCAGGGCGGCGTCGATGTCGCGGTGGCGGTCCTCGACGAGTCCGTCGGTGTACAGGACGAGCGTGCTGCCTTCGGGCAGGTCGATCGCGGCCGTCTCGAACGGCAGCCCGCCCAGGCCGAGCGGCGGTCCGGCGGGCAGTTCGGGGAAGTCGACGGAGCCGTCGGGGCGGACCACGGCGGGCGGCAGGTGGCCGGCCCGGGCCATGGCGCACTCGCGGGTGGTGGGGTCGTAGATGACGTACAGGCAGGTGGCCCCGACGATGCCGGTGCTGCCCGTGTCGCTGTCGCCGCCCTCTTCCCTGTCCAGGCGGACCAGGAGGTTGTCGAGGTGGGTGAGGAGTTCGTCGGGGGCGAGTTCGAGTTCGGCGAAGTTCCGGGCGGCGGTGCGCAGCCGGCCCATGGTGGCGGCGGCGTGCAGCCCGTGGCCGACGACGTCTCCGACGAGGAGGGCGACGCGGGTGCCGGAGAGGGGGATGACGTCGAACCAGTCGCCGCCGACCCCGGATTCGGCGGGCAGGTAGCGGTGGGCGACCTCGACGGCGCCCTGCTCCGGGAGGCGGTGCGGGAGCAGGCTGCGCTGGAGGGCGAGGGCCAGGGTGTGCTCGCGGGTGTACTGGCGGGCGTTGTCCATGCACAGGGCGGCGCGGGCGCAGAGTTCCCGGGCGAGCCAGGCGTCGTCGTCGGCGAAGGGGGCGGGGTCCTCGGAGCGGTAGAAGGCGGCCACGCCGAGGTTTCCGCCCCGGGCGCGCAGCGGGACGGCGATGAGGGAGTGCACGGGGTGGCCGCCGAGGGCGGCGGCGGGGTCCGGTCCGCGTGCGAGCCATCCGCCGGCGGCGAGGTCGGGCTCGACGACGGCCTTGCCGTCGGCCAGGCAGCGCAGGTGGGGCGTGCCGGGGCGCAGCTCGACGGGGCTGCCTTCGGGGCGGAAGGGGTGGTCGTCGCGGATGCCGTGGACCACGGTGCGCCGGACGGTGCCGGCGGCGTCCGTGGGCTCCTCGCCGCGCAGGACGGCTTCGGGCACGTCGACGGTGACGTAGTCGGCGAGGCCCGGGACGGCGACCTCGGCCAGCTCGCGGGCGGTGCGGTGGACGTCGAGGGTGGTGCCGATCCGGGCGCTGGCCTCGGCCAGGAGCTCCAGGCGGCGGCGCGCGGCGAGGGCGTACCGGCCGACTTCCGGTTCGCCGACGAGCACGAGCCGGCGGGAGGCGCCGTCGGGGCGGTCGCGGTCGGGCCCTGCGCCGTTGCGGCCGGCGGCGGGTGCGGCGGACGGACCGGATGGACCGGGCGGGGCCTGCGGGCCCGCGGGTGG